>JAJYPA010000286.1 GCA_021795795.1 Pseudomonadota bacterium
TTGGTCAGCAAGACCAGCTTGCCGTCGAAGCGCTCGGCCCAGGTGATGGCCTCTTCATCGAGGTGGTAGCTGAAGCGGTCGGCCTGGTAGTCGGCCTGCACGAAGCGCGTCAGCTCGGCCTCGGCGATGGCGCGCGCAAAGCGGCTGTAGGCGCCGCGATCGCTGAACTACGCCGGGCCGCTGCCGGAACCCTCGCTCCAGGTGCGCAACCTGGGCTTCCGCTATGCCGAGGGCGAGCGCTGGGTGATCCGGCATCTGGATCTGGACATTGCGGCGGGCGAATCCGTGGCCATTGCCGGCCCCTCGGGCCTGGGCAAGACCACACTGGCCAAGCTGCTGCTGGGCCTGCTGGAACAACAAGAGGGTCAAATACTAATCGGCGGAATTCCGCTGAGGCGGCTGGGCAAGCGGACCTACCGCGAGCTGCTGGGTGCGGTGCTGCAGGACGACACGCTGTTCGCCGGCTCCATCGCCGACAACATCAGCTTCTTCGACCCGGAAGCCACGCCCGTGCGCATCGAGGCGGCGGCGCGGCTGGCGCAGATCCATGCCGACATCGTGGACATGCCGATGGGCTACCACAGTCTGGTCGGCGACATGGGCTCGAGCCTGTCCGGCGGCCAGCGCCAGCGCGTCCTCTTGGCGCGGGCGCTGTACAAGCGCCCCAAGATCCTGCTGCTGGACGAGGCCACCAGCCACCTCGACCTCGCCACCGAGCGCGCGGTGAACGCCGCCATCCAGCGCCTGCAGATCACCCGCATCGTGCTGGCGCACCGGCCCGAGACCCTGGCCAGCGCGCAGCGAATCATCGACCTATCGAAGCTCAGGGAACCCGCAGGCCCGACGCCTGCGGGACAACGTCCACCGCCGTGCGGCCCTGACGCACGGCTCAATGAGGAGAAGAGTGATGCGTGAATTGACTGTTGAAGAAATTCGCTCTTGTGTAGTTGCCGGCGGTATCGTTACGAGCGGCCACATCACGGGCGGAGGTGGAGCGGTTGTCACCGCTTGGACGCAGTCTAGCGGCAGCCCAACAGTCCCAGGCGATTTTAGCGGGGCTGGCGGTGGCGGTACCGGAGCGAAATCGCCGCTGCTGCATTCTCCGACAGATGGCGGCGGTACCGGTGGCAAATTGCTACTGCCGCCGGAATCGAAATGGTCTTCAAAAAGAAATAATCCAGGCGATTTAAAATGGCTTCCGTGGGAGGCTAAATTCGGAGGTCAACCCACTCAAGGAAGCAGCTTCACTACATTCGCGACCGAGCAAGATGGAATCAACGCACTTCAGGCATTGCTCTCTAGCTATGGAAGCTTGACCATTGATGGAATGATTAGCGCATATGCTCCACCACAAAGCAATCCTACCGCAGCTTATCAGTCCGATGTAACGTCGTGGACAGGTCTTTCTGGCTCCACTGTTATTTCATCGTTGGACGCTGAGCAGATGGATGCGTTGGTATACGCAATGGCTCGGCAAGAAAGTGTCACCACGTTTTGATTTTCAGTCAATAGGCGATCGGCTAGTGGAGTGGAGCCAATCGTTGCCTTCACTCCATATCAATCGGGCACGGCGTAGGTGCGGCAAGTGATGTTCTGTCAACAAAGCATCTGATTAGTATGTTCGATTTCAACAATTGGCACAGGAGACAGGACGATGGCGTTCGGAAGATTCACAGCTCTATTGGGTTTTGTGCTTGCTGGAATGAGTGGTCTTGCCGCATGCCAAACTCCCATAAAATACAATACATCGATTACGCTATGCGGTACGCTTGGCAAAGGCTCGTATTGGTCTGATTATGGGCATGAGCATGCTCACTGGTCGAGTTATTTCAAGATGCACATTAATAATCCGATCGACATAGAACCAGACATGAAACACGGGATTATATTTGCGCCGAAATTGTATGATGTCACGGTAGTGGTAGTGGGGACCCAAGCGCGCGGTATAGGCGATCAAATCAATGCCGATTACATGAAGGGTGTGAAGGATGTCTGTCTTAGTGGTTATCTCATCCCTATACTTGCCGGAAGATGGACTCAATACGTTTTAGAGAAAGTTGCCTTGCATGTTCATCAAGTTTATACTGCGCCATCCAAAGCGCACTCCGGTTAGTCAATGCGATTACGATCATTTTGTACATAAACGCACCAAGGTCGCGCGCCATGCACTTTTCGGTCGATAGTTACACACGGAAGTTTGATTTTCCTTTGCGAGTCAATGCGCGATATATGATTGCGACGATCCCGCGGACCGGCTCGACCTATCTGTGTCACCGCCTGTGGCGGACCGGGTGCCTGGGGGCGCCGCTCGAATATCTGAACCCGGCGTTTTACGAGCGCATCATGCAAGCCAACGAGCTTGCCGAGCTTGAGGTCTACTGGCAGCAGATCCAAGCCCGTCGTACCTCGCTGAATGGCGTGTTCGGCTGGAAGATGTTCACGCCCAGTTACGTGCGCATCGCCGAGCAGGTACCGGCACTGCTGCCGCGGATCGCACCGGATCACGTGATCTACCTGACGCGCCGGGACAAGATCGAGCAGGCCGTGTCCTATGCGATGGCGATCGACAGCGGTGCATGGTTCAGCGGCGCGGAGCGTACCGCGCAGCCGACGTATTCACGCGAGGCGGTGGAGCGTGCCCTGCGCATGATCGAGCAACAGGAACAGTCCTGGCAGCGCATTTTCGAGCGCACCGCGTGCAGCTACTTGCCGATGTACTACGAGGATGTCATTGCCGACTGGCAAGGGGCGGTAAGGTCGATCGCGGATTTCTGCGGCGTGCCGCTGGGCGCAGAGCTGGATGTATTGCCTCACGTGCCGCTGCCCGACAAGCAGGGCGATCGGGCCAATCACGAATGGGCCGAGAGGTACCGGCGTTGCGCGGAAGAAACGGGAGCGAGAAGAGCGGAAGCTGCGGAGACGCCGGGGTGATCGCATGAACGGGAAGCCGACCCGCATACCCCGCCATTCGGGCCGTCGACACGGACGGACGGCTGGGCGCGCCAGCCACGCGATACTGGGCGCGGTGCTGCAGGACGACACCCTGTTCGCGGGCTCCATCGCCGACAACATCAGTTTCTTCGATCCGGAGGCGACGCCGCTGCGCATCGAGGCGGCGGCGCGGCTGGCGCAGATCCATGCCGACATCGTGGACATGCCGATGGGCTACCACAGTCTGGTCGGCGACATGGGCTCGAGCCTGTCCGGCGGCCAGCGCCAGCGCGTCCTCTTGGCGCGGGCGCTGTACAAGCGCCCCAAGATTCTGCTGCTGGACGAGGCCACCAGCCACCTCGACCTCGCCACCGAGCGCGCGGTGAACGCCGCCCTCCAGCGCCTGCAGATCACCCGAATCGTGCTCGCGCACCGGCCCGAAACCCTCGCCAGCGCGCAGCGGGTGATCGACCT
The DNA here is from genome assembly GCA_021795795.1 of Pseudomonadota bacterium. The sequence continues at coordinate 3,406 of JAJYPA010000286.1, forward strand.
TTCAGCCCTCAGGGAACCTGCAAACCAACCGTCTGCGGGACAACATCCACCGCCGTGCGGCCCTGACGCACGGCTCAATGAGGAGAAGTGTGATGCGTGAACTCAGCAAAAATCAAACTGCATCGATTAGCGGAGGCGTGCCGCAAAGCAATACACCGGCGCCTCCGGTTAACGGCCCTACGTTGGTAACAGCGCCGAACTTGACCGGGAGTCCCGTTACGCTCTTGAATAACTCGGATTATGGCTTAACTGGACAGATTGTAAAAGGAAAGCCAACTTTTACAATCACGGACCACCATACTGGGCTGCATGACACATTTAGCATTAATCGGACAGGAGCGTCAGATACATTTGGGGGCACGTGGGGCAATTTAGGTTGGGGAGTTACGCTAACTGGTAACGGACAATTCAGTATTGACATCAAATATTCCTTTAATGACACCTACTCGCCGAGTAATGCGATAAATCAAATTAACGGGAGTTACGGCTATAGTGGCGGATACAGTGGTTCCACAAAAACAGAATATTCGCATTATGCTTAAACAACGCTGAAAGGGAAAGCAGCAGGTGGTTTCCAAACCACCTGCTGCAAAATCCAACCACATGCGCTGCCTCTGTGGATTACATCCGGCGCGATCGTGAGCACAACAATGTGCATCACTCAAGAAGGCGATTATTTTCCATGAAATTCAAACGCATCATATTGATATCACTGGGTACACTAGTCCTAGGCTGCGCAAATGCAGCTACGCACGGTAAGGTGCCTGCGGGGAGCCACGCGGGGGACATTATTGCATATCGTTCAAGCATGGGCATAACGGGAAAAATTGAATCGGCACGGCTAAGGGAACTTACAAAATTCCCAACTGATGCGTACGCACGTTTTGGGATGCTTTTGATCAATGGGAAATTCAAACGCCTAGAGGATGCAACTACTCTTCAATGCTTAGATAATTCTAAAATCAAAACTGAAGACTTGTCTTTATATTTGATGTGCTTGGAAATGAAAGCATCTGCCGAACTCACCACAGATAACTTTCCCCGACTGGCCTCATCCATTTTACAAATGAACGGAGTTGTCACGCAGGTGAATATCGCATACCATTATGGTGCAGCGGGAACTTATGAAACAAGTTGGATTTCAAACCCGGGGGCAATAAAAGAGTCGCCTTCCCCGACATTTTTGAATAGCCATAAATTTGGAATCGTACCACTCAATGCTAAATGTCAGCAACAAGATCATAACTATTATAGTGTAGTCGCAAAGGTAAATGGGATTCGTACCTGCTTCACACTCGATACAGGTTCCAATATTTCAACGCTCGGCTATATGACTGCTCGCAGATTGCATATTAGGCCCACGAATACAAAGTTCAACGGTATTACTCAATCTACGGTAAAATTAGCGCTTGTGAAAAGGCTAACATTGGCTCATTACACGGCCAGAAACTTCTATTTCGGAGTTTTCCCGAAACAGCTTGCTGGCAATAATAATAATCTACTTGGAATGAACTTTCTTGTTCATTTGCGGTCGGTTCTTCTAACTCATGGTGATATTTACATCAACGGCAACAAACCTCAGGGTTGCGTACCCGTTTTTTTGCGCTTCGCCTACACTGGCCGATTTCTTGGGCCAGCGATCATCTTCAAGGCGCGGATCAATGGCCATGCGGCCAGATTATTGTTCGATTCCGGTCTAAGCAATAACATGGTTGTATTTTCGCCGGATAAATTTGATTTACGCCTTCATCCAACAACTCAAACATTAGTAGGCCAGACTAATGACACGAGAGAAGCCGTGCGAGGGTATTCGGTGATCAAACTGGACTTCGACAAGGGACCACAAATTTTTCTCCCCGCTCTCATTACGTCTAATTCTGCTTTTGGTGAAGATCCTGGCATTGATATCAATGGAGCATTCAGTTTAGAGACCGGGACTCTCATTGGCATGAAAGTTTTTTTGGATTTCAATAGCGGGTTTGCCTGTATTATAAATCCATCGAATCCGCGATCAAATCCGGCCGCTAGAGTAATTCTTCGTCATTAAAATTGACTTTTGATACGGTTTGCGCGGTGTTATAAAAAAATATTGCCACCATAACATTCTAACATTTTCCTGAGAGCCTCGAACCTCAGCCACTAGCGGCAGGAAGCCGCGCCAGTACGCTCCCTGAAGGACATGCAGTCTTCGTGGCTGTATGAGGCGCGTTGTAGACGACGAATACCTTGCTGGGCAACAGTTTTCAGGCATACGCGGTTGAGGTTTTAGACTAAATCTTGTAAAGGGGAAAACATGCGATGAAATCCTTGCATTTTATTTCAGGTCTTCCACGCGCGGGTTCGACGTTGCTGGGTGCACTGTTGCGCCAAAATCCAAGGTTTCTGGCCGGGATGAGCAGCCCGGTCGCGGGTTTGGTCGGAAGCATGCTGGGAGAGATGAGTGGTCGCAGCGAATTTTCAGTTTTTATTGATGATTCCGGGCGGCAGCGCGTGCTGCAAGCAATCATAGAAAGCTACTATGCTACTGCGTCGGCCAAAGTAATTTTCGACACCAACCGAACGTGGTGTGCGCGCATGGGTCTTATCAAGACCATCTACCCTGATGCTAAGGTTATCGCGTGCGTGCGGCACATGCCGTGGATCATCGACAGTCTTGAGCGCCTGATCCGACGCAACGCATTTCAGCCCTCCTCGATCTTCAACTACTCACCCGGCGGCACGGTGTACTCGCGGGCCGAGGGCATGGCCAGCGGCGAGGGCATGGTCGGCAATGCCTACAATGCCCTGAAAGAGGCGTTCTTTGGACCGCATGCGCAGCAACTGATGCTGGTGCAGTACGAGACGCTGTCCAGCGAGCCGGCCAAGGCGCTGGCTGCGGTCTACGAATTCATCGGCGAGAAGCCCTTCACGCACGACTTCGCGCATGTCGAGTTCGATGCGACGGCGTTCGACCAGAAGGCCGGCACGCCTGGACTGCATACCGTGCGGCCAAAGGTCCACGCCACCAAGCGCGAGACGATCTTGCCGCCGGACGTGTTTCGGCGTTTCGAGAACGACGCCTTCTGGCGTGACCCGGCCTTGAACAAGCACGGGGTTCATATCGTGTAGCTGTTGTAGGGTGATCTTGGTGTAGCTGCTCTCTGTACCGTGGCGACTTTGGAATCACAACATCGACGAGCCTCGCCGAAACTGCTTCTGATTCATCGCGGTCTTCAAGCCATCCAAGCATGCGGTAGAATCACCCTGCCTGCGGCCGATCTCGTATCCAGCGATCCGGATGAAAGCCGACGCGAATCAGGAAACTGTTTACTGGAGCATTTTTTGAACTGTTCTCTGTACGTATCGATTCCAAAAATCGAGTTATTTCGCGAAATGCAGAAATATCCAGGTTTTTTGTCAAAATTCGCGCGTCTAGATAACGCGTTAAGGAATCATAGGCCACGACCAGACTTTAGGCAGCGTCCGGCTTCTTTCTTTCGTGCGGATCATTACCTCAAAGACTTTTCAGCACAAAATAAATTAAATCATTACAGTATTCCAGATCGGTGGCCGATGTATATAATAAATGAATATTTCTTCTATGTCTGCATTTGCTCGAAGACAAATCTGAAGTTGTTAAATTGCGACTCATTTTCAAGAATTATTTCAGAGTGCTCCGCACAAGTTGGCTGGAACCGTTTTGAAGTGCGAAATAAGTCTATTTGCAGTTATACGAACGATAGTGATATTAGATATTTATATCCAGAATTTAGTAACTCAAACGGTTTATGGGAAGAACTGATCGCAGTCATCAATAGTGAAACTAGCTTATCGTTCAAATCGTTGTTTGTTCACTTGCTCTGGATTTGCCATCACCCGCTGCTTGACGGCAATGGACGCGTTGCAAGAGCGCTTCTTAATATCATTCTATTCTCGGCTGACACACAATCGTGGATTCCATTTAAAATGCTATTTCGTACCTCCAATGGAGAGTATCTCTCGAATTTAAGAACGGCTGCAGTAGTAGGCGATATAACCGGGCTTTCTTGTTATTTTGTCTCAGCTATGGAGACTTTGTTACAGAACCTCTGAGTCCGGTTCCCGCTAAACACCCGGTTCCCACATCGCCACGCTGGAAGCACTACCTGCTTGAAGTCGCGTTTCCAACATTGAGCGATTCACTCAGGCAACCTGACGGAATCGACCGATCCCACACTCGAATCCGGATACCCATTTTAATCAAGGTATGTCAGATTTTAGCAATGGCAATTTGACGGGCGGTCTGGGTGCAATCTTTGGAGCAAATTGGCAAAGCCAGGCGAGTGCGTCACCAACAAGCCCAGGCACTACTTTCGAACAATTACTGGAGATAAATTATTCAATCGCGCACACGAATTTTAATTAGCCGTGATTGAATAAAGTCGAAGGATGGCGCGACTTAATTTGCGCCATCCTGTTTCCTGATTAGGATAGGAGGAGATATGTTGCGTAGCCGAGTGATCATAAGTGCAGTTGCTTTGATATATCTGTGTGCGGAGCTCTACGATGTTTACCATTTTGGACTCTCGATATCAAGTGGGTTTATGTTCATTGCTGTGATTTTATTCATAGCATCGCTATATTTCGAACATGAATGGATTTTTCTTACGCATAAGCAGATTAGCAAGGAAGCGAAAGTGATTTTCCATAATAAGACTGCTAAATATCTAAGAGCTGCCTCACTGTTGTTTCTTATCGCATCCGGTATTGTCTCATTCTATTGAGCAGTTTGAAAAACCCGCTTTGAACTCGCTGTGTGCCGCTGTCCGAAGACAATGCTCCGAAAAAATCTGGGTCCATGACGTTTCGTGTGGATGCAGGGCTCCTCGCCGTTTCCTGTGGAACCGGCGATCTGTGAGGTTTGAGCTTGGTAACAGCATTGGGCACGCCAAGGAGATGGAAGACGCCCATTTCTTGATGCGCCGCGCAGTCTCAGGAGCGCAGCAAGCCGTGGCGGCGCGCCTGATCCAGCGCTTCGAGACGCTCGATCACATCGTCGATATGGATCAGGTCCATCACCCCAGGGCGTTCGATCTTGGTGCCCCAGGGTAGATCCTCGACCGCGCGGCCCATGAACTTGTGCGCGGCGGCGGCATAGCGATCCACGCACCAGCGGCGGTCGCTGTACGGGCCGGAGCGCGCGGGGTTGCTGGCCGCGTGCAGGCCGATGATCGGCGTGCCCACCGCGTTGGCCATGTGCATGGGGCCGGCATCGGGGGTCAGCAATGCAGCGGCGCGCTGATACAGGGCCAATGCGCGCTTCAGCGTGTCGCGGCCGATCAGATCGGCCGGCGTGCTGCGCATGTGTGTGTGGATGGCATCGCCGAGGTGACGTTCGAGTTTGCTCGGCCCACCGGTCAGCGCGACGCGCCAGCCCAAGGCCTGTTGCGCGTGATCGGCGACGGCGGCGTAACCGGCGGCGAACCAGTTGCGCACGCCGTGGCTGGAGGCGGCGTTGATCAGCAGCCATGGCGCATCGCCGGGGAGTTGATCGGCGGCCCACGCCGCGGCCTCGACCGGGATCGGCAAATCCCAGCGTACCGAGGTCTGTCGCAAGCCCAGCGGCTCGGCGAAGCTGCCGATGGCATCGAGCACGTGCTCACCGCTGCGCGCGGGAATACGCTCGTTGACGGTCAGGCCATGCAAGTCCTTGGCACGCGCGTGGTCATAGCCGATGCGCCGCCGCGCATGCACGCCGAGGCTGAGGACATTGGCGCGCAGCGCGACTTGCATGTGCAGCAGCACATCGAAACGGCGGCCTTCCAGCGCCAGACGCACGGTGCGCAGGCCTTCCAGACCGAGGCTCTTGTCGAACACCACGAACTCGATATCAGGCAAATCACCCACCAGCTTGTATTCGAGCTTGCCCACGATCCAGGTCAGGCGCGCCTGCGGAAAACCGCCGCGCAGCGTGTGGATCAGCGGCACGACGTGGGTGACATCGCCCAGCGCCGAGGTGCGCAGCAGGCAGATCGAGGCGGGTGGGGGTGCGGCGGTCATCGGGCTTTGACTAGACTCTTGCGCAGGCCGCAGCCTTTGCAGGATGAGAGTGGCGACAACACCCCAGCAGGCACAGATGCGCACAGAGGCGAACAGCGCGATTGTGTTCGACCCCGCACGTGTTCCACAAGTCGACGCGCGCTGGTTCGATGCGGCGTGGTGGCAGGCGCAGGGCAGGCTGCGCACGCGCGGCGGCGGGCGCGGTGGCGTGGGCTTCATCGACAGTCCGGCGGGGGCGCTGGTGTTGCGCCATTTTCATCGCGGTGGGTTGTTGGCGCGCGTGCGTGGCGATCGCTATCTGTGGCTGGGCACGGCGCGCTCGCGCGGTTTCCGCGAGTTCGCGCTGCTGCAGTGGATGCGCGCGCGCGGCCTGCCGGTGCCGGAGCCACTGG
>JAJYPA010000287.1 GCA_021795795.1 Pseudomonadota bacterium
CACTCATTTAATCAATGATTATTTGAGTTTGATCTTCTCTGCCCATGAGGCTTCGATCATTTCAGCTACAGAGCTTGGGATCGGGATGTAGTGCAGTTCTTCAGCTGCTTTCTGGCCATGAGCCATGCTCCACTTGAAGAAGTCCAGTACTGCTTGAACTTGAGCCGGGTTCTGAGGATTGGTGTGAACAATCGCAAAAGTAGAGCCAGTGATTGGCCAGCTATCGTCACCTGGCTGGTCTGTCAGAACAACGCGGAAGCCCGGGGTGCCTTTCCAGTCAGCATGTGATGCAGCAGCGCCGAAGTTCTTCATGGTAGGTGCAACACGCTTGCCAGCGCTGTTGATCATATCCATGTAGGGCAGCTTGTTTTGCAGCGCGTAGGCGTACTCGACATAACCGATCGCACCTTTGATGCGTGCTGTGTAAGAGGCAACACCTTCGTTACCTTTACCGCCCAGGTTACCTTTGGACAACCAGTTAACAGTCGTGCCTTCGCCAACTTTTTCTTTCCACTCTGGGCTAACTTTTGACAGGTAGTTGGTGAAAATCGCAGTGGTGCCAGAAGCGTCTGAACGATGAACCACAGTGATGGCCATGTCAGGCAGTTTCTTGCCAGGATTCAGTTTTTCAAGTGCAGGATCGTTCCACTTGGTGATCTTGCCCATCATGATGTCGGCCAGCACTGGGCCGCTGATAACCAATTCGCCTTGCTTGTTGCCAGGAATATTGGCAACAACTACTTCACCACCCATGATCAGAGGCCATTGTGTCAGACCATTCTTTGCCAGGTCATCCAGGGTCATCGGGGCGTCTGATGCACCGAAATCCACAGTATTAGCGATGATCTGCTTGATGCCAGCGCCTGAACCCACTGACTGGTAGTTCACCTCAACGCCTTTCTCTGCTTTATAGGCAGCGGCCCATTTAGAAATGATTGGGTAAGCAAATGTCGAACCAGCGCCAGTGATCTTGTCTACGCCTTCAGCATGGGCTGACAGGGCAAATGAGGCAGTCGCAGCGAAAATCGCACCAGCGATCAGTTTTTTGTTGAATTTCATCAGGAATATCCCCCGAACAGGTTGGTTAAAAGCATTCAGTCGCGCTCCAAACACGAGCGGGGTGGATTATGGCCACCCAAAAATGACACTTGATGACAATCAAATGAACTTTTTATGACAGCATGAGCCGGTCACTACCCACACTTTCCCTATCGAGTCCGGAGCATCATTCTCTTTTCAAGTGCGCTCAAGCAAAGGCAACCAGTACCAATCATAGGGCGCTTGCAGAATCCACTGTTCGAGCTTTTGATCCAAAACATCAGCAAGTAGCCTTGCCCTGTCAAGCTCGCTCCCAGTCATTGGAAGAGTCAGTGGTGCCTCGATAACACCCCGGTAACCATCTGCTTCGGTGGACTCGAAGTGAACCGGCAACACGGTCATGTGATGTTTTATCGCCAGTCGCGCGGCAAACCAACGATTGCCTGCATACAGGGGCGGTCGCCCCAAGCGCGGAGCACGCACCTCCCCGGCCACTTCTTCATCTATAAACAGAATCACATGGCTGCCTGCATCGATCGCACGCGTCACTTCGCGCAGCGAACCCGCACCCACGGGAATCAACTTTCCCGGCAGACCATCAGCAAGGCGCCACCCCAAGCGCACTTTTTGCGTGATTTTTTCTCGCACCCCGCTTTGCGGCAGATAAATATCGCAAAATTGTCCGCCAATCAGCTCGCAAACCCGACCAATCAGCTCCCAATTGGATAAATGCGCGGTCACAATCAGGATCGGGCCTTCGAGATGCTCAAGGTGTTCCGTCCCGGTGATCTGAACCCGATTGGCCCGCACCAGTCGATGCAGCACCGGGATTTGTGCCAGCACACACCCCATGCGACCCTGGTGCTCAATAATAAAGCGCTCGCGTTCCGCCGCATCCTGCACGCCCCAAAGATGCTCGAAATGATGATGCAGGCGCTGAACCCACTTGCGATTGGCGTGAATACCTCGGCGGGCATGTCGTTCACCCAAATGTTTACCGGTTTTAGCCACCCAATCGAGTGGCAGCACCGTAAACAAATGCGCGAGCAACAGATCTTTTGCATCGTTTAAATTCATGGCCGCCTCATTGTGGCACTTTCACATAGGGCGTAGTTGGTTCAAGCTGCATGGGCAAGCCATCCTGTGGTCGCAATGTTAGACGGCACTCGATCTCCACTTGATGCCCAGGTGCCAGGGTTGCGCGAAAACGTTGCGCCAACGTGGCCAGACACAAAATCCCTTCGGTGAGACCAAAGCGAAGCCCCAGGCAAACCCTTGGCCCCACACTGAACGGAATGTACACGAATTTATCCGGGCGCGGCTGACCGGGCATAAATCGTTCTGGAATAAAGTGATTCGGTTTTTCCCAATACAATCGGTGACGATGCAATAGCCAGGGAATAACCAAAATAATCGAATCCGCCGGCACTTCTTTACCGCGAATTTCATCAACGGTGCGCGCTTGCCGACTCAAGACGGGCACGGGAGGATAAAGCCGAAGCGTTTCTTCAAGAATAGCCCGCGTATAATGCAAATGTTGAACATCCTCGAAACTCGGTGGCCGGTCACCCAAAACCCGATCCAGCTCTTCTCGCAATTTGGCTGACACACGCGGATTATGATCAAGCAAATACCAAACCCAAGCCAAGGTATTCGCCGTGGTTTCGTGCCCCGCCATAAACATCACAATCGCTTCATTGCGCGCATTGATGCTACTCAACGGGCAGCGTTTCGCACCCGTTTTTTTGCTGGTGTGTTCACCTAAAAGGTAAGAAAGCAGTGTCGGCGATTCCGGCTTGGCACGTTCAGGATGTCGCTCGATAATCCGGTCAATTACCTCATGAATTTTTTGCGCCGCGCGCAGACTTTGCCATTTCGACAAGGGATTTCCCAACCACTTCAATTGCGGAAAACCAAAAGAGTCAGAGAAATTTAACTGCTCAATGGCCTTTTGGTACTGGGAGAAATTATCGACGACGATGGCGGCTTCTTTTTCGGAAGTATCATCTCCAAAAATCGTCCGGCCAATTATGCGGGAAGTCAGCCTTGCCATTTCATTGAGCATGTCTACCGTACTGCCAGTCGGCAGATTAGCCCACTGATCGGCCAGCTCACGGGCGGATTGCACCATTACTGTGGCAAAGTCCGGCAAAAGTTCTGCCTCGAACGCCGGAGCGCAATAAGCTCGGCGTTCTTTCCAGACCTCACCATCGCTCACAAACAAACCATCACCCAGCAAAGGCTCAAGGGAATGGCGCATTTGCGGGCTTTTCCGATCATAATTATCGTGCTCGTCCAGAAAAACCCGCCGCACACTATCAGGGCTGTTACAGATAAAATAATGCTGATTGAATAACTGAGCCGCAAATGTTTTGCCTTCATACGCCCGCTTGGGCCAGAGCACCAACAGGTTTTTGCGCAATTGAAAAATGGCGGACCAATCTTTCAACCAGGTTTCCGGCGGCTCAACTGTGATCGGCGGGGAATCGTTGAGATCGCGATATTCTTCCGGCAGTCGGTGAAATGTTGATTCAGACATATCATTCAGTCTTGCTGTAAAAAAGGAAAATCAATGAGGCGTCGAGCAAAATGATGAATGACCGTTGAGGCATCTTTGCGCCCAAAAAATACCCCACGAACCTGAGTGTACTTGATCAGTATACGAAGAAAATCTTCCAGAAGTGTGACTTCAGGCGGAGTTGGATTAAGCCAAAAATCATCCAGCGACTGCTGATCGACAAGACCGGATACATCGTAAACACAGTCACCCAACACCTTGACAGGCCGCCCCAGTTGCAATGCCTGCAGGCCTGAGGTGCTATTGACAGTCACCACGCCTTGCCCATATCGCATCATCTCTTCCAGGTTGCCACCATCCAGATAAATCACGCGCTGCCCGATTCCCAAGGCTTGTGCCCGCCGTTGGATGCATTTTTGCCAATTAATCAACCCAGGATCCCAAGGATGGGATTTGATCAACAGGTTAGAACGCAACGGAGCATGCTGCGCGAAAGACTGCATCACTAATTCAATCGCCTCAACCATTCCGGAAAAAGGGGAATAAGCGCGGATTTGAAAATCATGATCCAGTTGCAGGGGAAAGACAAAAAAAGGGTCTCCCGAAGCCAGCATCATCTGGAAAACATCTGTTGCCTTTCGTTTTCTGATTGACTTGAGCCATAAACTAAGCCCCATGGCAGGAAAATAAATCAAAGGATGCGGACGCTCATCGGATTGACGATAAAAAGGATACAGAAAACGAAAAAAAACAGTACCGAGGCTGCCAAAAAGATCCCCGATAGACATCCGCAGTGCACTGTCTTTATATCGGGGTGTTAAATCAACAGCCCCTGACTCTTGCGCTAAACGCCGAATTTCGCCAGCGGAGCGCGGCAAGGATGAGTTGCCGTTCATGCCATTGGGTTCCAGGGTGATCCAGTCCGGGCGAAGATAGCCAAAATCGGTCACCAGGACACGAACGCCCAGAGACCGGGCCAATAAGACAGCCGGCTGGTGATACTTTCTCTGCTCACCCAGCAAGACTAAATCTGTAATCTGGTTTGCCTGAATGAATCGGCGCAGAAAGGGCACCCAATGCCTTGGTCGCCCGCGATAATTGGTCACACGCGCGTCATGCCAGAACAACCAGTCGGCGAAACAAAGATTGATGCGTGACACGCGATGACCATCGGCTACCAAGGTGTCACCGACCCTTCTGAAAAAATCACAGGGCATGCCTTGCAGGAACAGAAAGTGGCGAGGGTTGATAGGTACGCTACACATAACCCGGTTTCTCCCCTTTACCTGCGACGAACCAGGCTACCGAGCGATCCAGGCTATCGTGGTACTCGACCCCTCCCAAGGGCGCACCACAGGCTTGCAGGCGGTCGATGGTGTGACCGCAGGTTTTACCAAAAATATTCACAATCAATGGGTGCAACAAGGGTTCTCCCGGCAAACGAAACGTAGAATGCACCCCACCGATCAACCGAGCCACCATCATCGCGGGGCGATAGCTCAAATTCAGAATAATTCCTTTACCCGCCAGTCGATCACGAAAATCACCAAGAAACTCACTCCAGGTCACATTATTCGAGTCTCGCGCATTGAAAATTTTGTTGTGCGCCGCAGAAGAAACACCCGACCAGAGAAGAATATCGATGAGATTGTCCACGTCAATCAGACCAGCGTGAACCCCGCCTCCATTGATTTTCAACATCAGCCCGGAGACAAGTTCCTTACCGATGCGTGAAATGAACGGACTGCCGGGTCCAATGATATTGCCGGGTCGAATCACGGTGAAAGGAATCGCCCAATCCACGCAATATGCGCACAACAGCGACTCACCGACCCGTTTACTTTCGCTGTAAGCAAAATCATTGATCGGCGTTGGTGCAGTTTCAACAGCAGGTGCATCAGGAAAACCGTACACATCCATTGTGGAGACATGAATCAAGCGCTTCAAACGGCCTTGTGCAGGCTTGGGAATAGCTGCGAGGAGATTTTTTACACCGACGACATTCGCCAAATCATAGGCCTCAGGCCGATCCCAGGTTGCTACATTTGCCGCACAATGGAAAATATACTCGGCACGGCCAAGGGCGTGCTCAATAGCCTGAGTATTCATTAGATCGCCTTGAACGATATCCACAGCCTGGGCAATATCCGGCGGAAGTTTCGCGGGCGACCTGACAAAAACCGTTACGCGGGCACCTATAGACAACATCCGGCGAACCAGATGTCCGCCCAAAAACCCAGTCGCACCGGTTACACATACCTGTGCATCATGATAGAAGGGTTCAAGATCAGCGCGCGCGCCCATGGCCTGTTGCTCGTCCAATCACGATTTTTCTACCTCGCCGTTTGCGGCTTCATCCGCGGGATCTGCCTTAAAAACGTACCTGTCGCGCAGCGGTGAGGGCTTATTAAGCAAGGCATAAATGCGGCCGACAATCGGATTAATCAAGTCGTTTGGGCACCGAATCGCAAAGCGGATCGGCTCCAGCCGCGCCCCTGCATCTTGTTTGATCGGGTACGTCGTCAACCCCATCTCCAGCCGCTTGGCGCCGAGCTCAATCGTGGTTTGAATGACTGCTTGCACCACATACAAATACAGGCTGTCATTCACCGGCTCGGCACGACCAAAATACAGCCAGCGCACCTCATCACGGTCATGCAGCAACAAAGCATGCCCCACCCAGCGCTCACCTTTGAAAAAACGCAAAATTTTGGCGTGCGGGCGCAGTTGCAGTGACAACTCGCGATAAAACGTCGGCGTTAAAACCTCACGCTGAAACTCGTTCGCCCGCTCGTGCACATTCATCCATTGCGCGCACAAGGCATCGGCCAGATGGGCAAAATCATCCAGCAAGTCGTGATGCACGTCCCATTGAGCATTTTTTCTCAGATGGTTATTGATCTTGCTGCGGTAATAGCTTTTCAGATCCGCGCGATACGCCTCGATAGTGGGCCAGCGAATATCCAGATACGTGTTGGGAAGACCCATAACCTCATGATAACCAAATGCTTTAAGCGGTTCGAACAGCCAATGCTCCTGGCTTTCAAAATCACGCAACACCAGTAACAGCACGCCTTCCTTGCGAGCCTGTTGTTTGAGTGTCCTGTGTAATGGCTCAATCAACCCATCCAATTCATAATCAGGATGGACGACAAAAGGCGGGCTATTCAGAATAATAGGCGTACCGCATTCGATCATTTTCAGCTTGAGAAAATTCCCGTAAAACCGGCGGGCTTTGGTCAAAATGTTACGTAACCACAGGGGAGCGAAAATCGCGATATCGGTGGTGACAAAATAAAAAGTCGTCAACCCGATCGGTTGATCATTGGCATTGAAAAAGACAATATAGCGATAATCAAAGTCATTGAGCGCCGACTGTTCAATAATGCGCCAAAATGCATGCGAAAAGCTCAAGGATCGATTGGCAACAAGCCCATCCCACTGAAGAGAATCAACCTCTGTAATCGACTTATACACCCTCGTTTTAACCATTAATGAAGGTTCCAATGATTCTTGCAATAACACCCACGGAATCTCTGATTAAATCAGAGATTCCGTGCGGCACAGGGATATACAGCCATGAACGATCACGCAAGCGATTGGTTTATCGCCACAGAGCCCAAGCATGCACTGGACTCGGTGGCGATAAAAACTCACGGATGCGTTTTTCAACATCCGATTAAGGCTTGGCGATCTAGGCTAGAGGCTTGGGAAAGTCAAACCTTTTACTTGCCTGCAGAAACAGCCACCACACGATCAATCGAGTAAATAGATGAGGTAATAATCGTCAAAAACTTCTGGAACTCAGCCGCTGGCGCATTGGCAACATAAAGCACATCCTTGTTTTTCATCGGGAAGTTTTGTGCCATCAATAACGCTGCAGGATCGATCAGGTTAAGCTGATAAACAACTGGCACCTCGCCATTTTCCAAATGTGGCGCATGTTTCGCGTATTTGCCCAGCACACTGGGTTGCTCGAAGCGGAACACAAACACCGCACGAGCGTCAGCGCGGTTATCCAAGAGCCCACCGGCACGCCCCAATGCCTGTGCTAGCGAAATACCCTGTGCTTCAAAATTCAATTCGTCATTTTTAGCAACCGCACCCAGTACAGTCAGGCTCATCGGCTTATTGAGCACGGTGATCACATCATTTGGCGCCAAGGCAATGTTTTGAGTCGGGTTATCAATTACTTGGCGCAAAGGCACCGACAAAACCTCTTTGCCCCGCGTAATCTGAACTGTTTCTTTATCAACAGGATCCCGTGCGCCACCCGCCGCAGCCAAAGCATCCAGCAAGTGCAATCCCGCCGCGGTCAAAGGCATACGAATACTTTGTTGCACATCGCCAACCACTGTCACCATAGCGCTCGCGTTACTGGGCACCTGCACAAGCACTTGCGGATCATTTGCCAATCCTTTTAACGCCTTGCGTATACGCGCGGACACCTGTTGTGGCGAGTAGCCCGCAACTTTTATGGTGCCAGCAAAAGGTATCGAAATAGTTCCATCCGCACTGACCCGTTGAGATGGGAAGGTCACATTACCCGCACTGGAACTCATTCCACCGGTCACACTCGCCAAGCCAGAGGTAAAAAGCACAGGTGGCGGCGCCTCCCAAACGGCCACATTCAATTCATCACCGGGCCCAATCACATAGTTCGGCCGCGGGGCGGGCGTCAACCCCAAGGCAAAGTTATCGTGTTTTTGCGCTACCGCCAGCATCTGATTGATTTGTGCATCGATAGGCAGCAATAAAATTGGAGCATTTGGTTGCTGATTCAAGCTGGTGACATCAGCTGAAGAGGGGCCATCACGCATCATCCAACCGGGAGTCGATGCACAGCCGGAGAGTGATCCTACGATACCCAAGAGAAACACGGAACGAGGAAAATTAATTAGAAACATTTTGTTATGTCTTCAGAAGGTAAGTTAAGCAACCTGATTTTCACACGCTGGTGACAAGAAAATTTTTCCAAGCATACCGAAATCCTTCAATCTCTGGGGGGTTTTTCGCGTTATCAACACAAACTTCGATAATTAGACGCTTTTATCGTAATGCGCACGAAAAAACAAGAGGACCGGTTGTTAAGCCATGTCGGCGCGATGAGCAGCACAACACTTTCCATGAAAGCCTGCTGCATGCAAGAGATAACAGTGAAGCAAGCGAATAGTGAGGCCAAGTAAGAACAAACTCATACAAAAGATCGTTGGGATACTGCAGCACCCACGACAAACAGCGCCTTGATGATGCCCGAGATTCTCGGCTTGCGGTCGTGAATAAAACTGGTTGCAAGGAAGGACAATAATGTGCATATTCTACCAACATCTTATTCCACATATTCAGTGAATCATGATATTGCACCCAACCAAGCTCAATGGCACCCTCCTATTCCAACCTAAAGTTTTTGGTGATGAGCGAGGGTTTTTTATGGAAACCTGGAACGCCCAACGCTACCGGGAATTTGGTCTCGATCAGGCCTTTGTGCAGGATAATCTTTCACGTTCTCGTCGAGGCGTGCTGCGAGGATTGCACTTTCAAAAACCCGACCCGCAGGGCAAGTTAGTCTATGTGCTCGAAGGCGAAGTGTTTGATGTAGCCGTCGATATTCGGCGCGGTTCGCCCACCTTCGGTCAATGGGAAGAACACACCCTTTCCGCAGATAATAAACTGCAATTTTATATTCCAGCAGGGTTCGCCCATGGGTTTTGTGTCACCAGCGAAACCGCGTTGTTTGCCTACAAGTGTACCGAGTTATATCACCCCGCAAGTGAGGGCTGCGTTGCCTGGAACGACCCCGATTTAAACATCCCCTGGCCGATAGAGCAGCCCGAGCTTTCAACTAAAGATGCCAAGGGCATTAATTTGGCCGACTACCCGATCGACAAACTGCCCGAGTTTGAATAAACCATTGTCACATTCCGTACATTTTTAAATCCATATAATAGCCACCATGAAAACTTCGCCATTTACCAGCCTCATCCTAGGCGATCAAGGTCAAGTCGCTTATGAACTCAAACGCGAGTTAGCCACATTGGGGCGCGTCATCACACTGAGTAGAAATACTCAGCCCTTGGCCATTGATCTGGCTGAACAGACCGATTTTGCATCGCTGCTCAAACAAACCAAACCAGACTGCATTATTAATGCCGCCGCCTACACTGCCGTCGATAAAGCCGAGCAGGAATCGGAACTGGCTCAGCGCATCAATGCCAAGG
>JAJYPA010000288.1 GCA_021795795.1 Pseudomonadota bacterium
ACGGCATTCTATCCCCTACCCACTCGGTCTGACGAAGAGCCCGTAAATACAACTCCATTTGCCCTTTGTGTGCGGGGGCAAATTTCTCCAGTTTCAGCTCAACTGCCACCAGCCGGTGTAATTGCCGGTGATAGAAGAGCAAGTCCAGATAAAAATCGTCAGGTCCGACGCTGATGCGTTTTTGCCGGGCCACAAAGGTGAAACCCGCACCCAGTTCCAACAGAAACCGTTCCATTTCGCGCAGAATGGCGGATTCCAGGTCGTGCTCATTGTAACCATCCGGTAAGCCGAGAAAATCGAGCATGTAGGGGTCACGGAACACCATATCCGGGGTCATTTGTCCACCTGCGCGCAGGTGGCTGATTTCTGCCTGAATCACCGCTTCCGGTTGTTTGGAAATGGCCGTGCGCAAATAGAGTTGACTGCCGATGCGCTCACGCAGGGTGCGTACACTCCACCGCTCTATGCGGCAAAGCTCGGCGTAATAGTCGCGTTCCAGTGGCTGTTTGAGCGGCAATATTTCGATGAAGTGACTCCAGCTCAAGGCTGAGGAGAGGGAGGTGACTACCTGCTCGTCGGGGAAAAGCTCAGCGAACTGCAGCATGCGGCGCAGGCTACGCAAGCCAAAACCGCGACCATACGTCCTGACCAATTGTGTCGACAGCGTCGACACAATCTCCTCGCCATACTCCGCCCGTCCCTCGCGCAATACTTCGCGGCGGATTCTTTCGCCGACTTTCCAATACAACATCGTCAGCGTACTGTTGGCCGTCTGGGCAACATGCTGGCGTGCCTGTTCAATGAGGTCGCGGACTTCGCTGATCAGTGCGTTACTATTCATGGCCGAGCCGCTCATATCAGATCAATGGCCTCTGCGTTTCGACGATACCCGACTCCCCTGCGGCCTGTTCGATGCCGTTCCATGCGGCTACCAGTTCGTTGTAGGCGCGGGCTTCTTCCGCCCAGCTTTTGCGCTCGCAGAGGGTATATAGACGATATGCGAGGACGCGTATGGCTTCGGCCTGTGCGGGCATGCGCGCCAGCAGGGCACCGGCGGCGGTTTCGCTGTCCTGATTGAGGGCACGGATGAGTTGATGCAGGACTTGCCAGATGGGGGCCTTGCCCTTGCTCTGGGTATCGGGTGACCCATCACGCGGTAGCTCCGCCCAGCGCAACAGGCGCAGATTGCCGCCGCTACTGTCCACCACGCCAGATTCGCTCAGCCTGCCGACGCTGGTGCCCTTGGCGCGTGCCAGCACATCGGCCTCACCGAATTTGCCGGTGGCCCAGCCCTGCTGCTCAAACCAGGACAGACAAAACTGGGTGTCGTGGTCGAAGTCGTCTTCGGCAAAAAAGCGGTTGATAAGCTGCAAGGCTGTTTTGACACGCATGGGGGTGCCGTCGGCCTCCAGCACGGCGCCGTACTGGCTGAAGATGGCCATGCCGGGGCCGATGATGGCCTGGCTCAAATCCACCGGGGCGACGGGCGAATTGACGCCACCGCGGGTCATGTCGAGGAGGGCGTCGGGAAGTGCGGCGTTGAGTTCGCGGAGAAAGGCGCGGCGGCTGATGCTGGGCGCATCCTGGTCACGCGGGCGGCAGACAAGGATGATGCTGGAGGCGAGGGCGTTGGTGCCATTACCTATGACGCGCCCTTCTTTTTCTGTTCGCATCGGCCAAGTACCGGTGAGGACAAAGCCAGCGCGCAACACCGCTTCCAAAAATGTCACCCAGCCGGTGCTGTGAGTACTACCGCCCTCGTCTAGAGTGTCGCTCTGCTTGAAGGCGTAGTAAATCGTGACCGGAAAAGCCGGATGCGCCTGCACCGCTAGGTTATGCATGGCGTGGGTCATGCCGTCGAGAAAAAAGGCCTCGGCCTCGGCTTTGCCACCGTGGCGATAGGGTGTGGCCACCAGTTCTTCGGCTTTGGGTACGGCTAGAGTGGCGTAGAGATTGGGGAATATGGGTTTGAGGCTTTTGCGCAGCCAGACATAAAAAAAATCTGACAGATCAGCATAGCCGATGTTGTCGTAATATGGTGGATCTGTGGAAATAATCTTCCACCTGCTTATATCTTGAGTAGCTGCGTCTGCTTGAAGCGCAAAACCATTTCCTGTATTTCCTAATGCTTCAAACCCCTTTATTTGGCGCTCAAACAAATTATTAAAGCTACCAGACGAGTCAGAAAAAACGTTTGTTTCCGCATAATCCCAAGTCATTGGGAGTGCCTGACGAGAAAACACGCTGCGCAGTTGCGTATTAGGGTGATTCCAGCCACAAATTGAAGATGAATGATTGGCGACCTGATCAACAAGAAATGCCAAATATACCCCCACGGCCTCCGCATAGGCAGCAGCTCCGGTGCCGCCCTGGTCGAGTGGTTTCGGGTCGAGCAGAGCGGTGATTTCGGGGTGATGGGCGGCGTCTTCGTGGCGGATGCCTACAGCTTGCATCTGGCTTTCGGCCAGTGCGGCAAAAACCTGCGCTGCATCTTCGCGCACGCGGGCGATGGCTTCGGGCACGAGGTCGGCAAAAGTCGTCAGTGCCACGAGTTGGCGGGGGGTGAAGAGGTCGCCATAAACATCCAGTCCGTAGTTTGAGACATTTACCCGGCATTTACCGTGCAATGGTGTTTCTGGCTTCCATTCTGGTTTTGCCTGATGGGCGCATAACTCCTGTTCTTCAGTTGGCGACAAATAAACGCGGCCATGCGCACCTTCAGCAACAATAGCCATGAGCTTTGCACCCATACGTCCGGCAGTGCCCTCATTGCGAATGTATTTGTAATCCATTGGTGAAGCTGACAACAAGCAGAAAAATCCTGCGCGCTTTCCTGCAGTAGTTCCCCCTTTAGCACTTTCCGGTGGCTCCCCCATCTTCACCGTAAAGTGATAGCGGTCGCCCTCTATTACCGGCTGCACATACGCTTCCTTGCCCGCCTTGCTGCTGAGCACAAAGGTGCTGGCCAACGGCACATCCACATGACTGAAGGCAGGGTTGGGGCTTTTGACGGTGCGCGCCCACAGCCAGGCGATGACCGTGAGTTGCTGGCCGAGTAGCGGCGCAAGGTCGGGGCGCTCGGCCGCCATCCCTGCGGTGACTTCGATCTTGGGATAAAGCGGACCGATGCGCTTTTCCGCCTCTGCCCGCATCCACGCGCCATAGCGGCGCACATCCTCGGCCAAGCCCTGCGCGCCTTGCCAGCTTTTGGCAAACATGTCGGCGCTGCGCTTACCCTGCGCTTCCGGCATCGGCCCCACGGGGGGCCGACCGGCAAACTTGGGCGGAATCTCGATCATAGCCTTGTTGATGGTGACGGCCACCGGGTTGAGGTCAGAGGCGTAGCTCTCCAACCCCAGCCGCTGCGCTTCCAGCGGTAGGGCACCGCCACCGGCAAAGGGGTCATGAAAGGCCGGCAACTTATCGGGATTGAACAGTTCGGCGGCCTGCGGATGGGTTTTATTGAGTTCGCAGGTTTCGCGCCAACTGCGGAGGATTTCGGCACGGGCAGCAGCCAGGACCGTTTCGTTGTTGGTGTTTTCCCAGAGCACGAGGTCTTCAATGATTTTGAACAGGCGCTCACGCTCGATGGCCGCCTTTTCCTTATTTACCCCGTATTTGAAGCCGCCGCCCTGCTGGTAGCCGGGGTCGTTGACCATCTGCGCAAAAATCACCGCCCGCGCGGCTGCCAGCGGGCGACGCGCCCACCACAGATGCAAGGTGCTGGGGTGGCCGTGACGGATGGACTTTTCCCGCGCAGCAGCGACGTTGATTTTGTCCAGCGGCAGCGCTACTTCGATGAGTTTTTTAGGGGTTTTTACGGAAAAAGACATTAATTGACTATCCTTTTGCTTGGCGCCATCACGATAGCGTCAAGCTCTTGATAAACATTCATTTCAGGCCTCACCAGTGGAGCCAGTGTAAATAGTGCGAAAGCCTCGGCGTCATTACCACATTGAGTCAGTTCCAAAACCCGCTTGCATTTATTGTACAAACGTCCGGTGATGGCTTTAATGTCATCGGCAGGCTGTCCCTGAACCATTCCTTCATCTAGGGCTTGCTGCTTCTCGGTTTTAAGTTCAGCCAGCTTTTCAAGAAGGTTGAATTTCTCACAGAGTGCCTTTAAGACCTCATCGTCCCAAAGATAGCTTTCAATGTCTCGCCGCTGAAGTACTTGTACGCCATCAGTCTGAAGTTGCTGGACCTCTGTCTCATGCCGGTCATCGAGATCGAAAACGCTCCAGCACCTCAGACCAGGTGCCAACCTCCTAAGCAGTAAAGTAAATATTTTACCGTCTTGCTGAACTTCAGAGGTGCCGCCTAATGGAACAAATTCGACGTCCGAATACTGTGGGTTGAAGATAGTCCGATAGACCTCGACGTCGAAGCTAGGCTTTCGGCCGCCTTGCCCCAAGCGTTTCCCTTCACAGAAAATGACATGTTTTGGTACGACCAGCTGTGCCAAATCGTCCAGAGCAGTATCAAACATCCGATGCCAGAAAAGGCGACTAGGAACGATTGGTTCGAGACTGGTTGACTGATCAAAATCTTGATTGTGAAAATCTATAAAAGCAACTTGGCCAGGATTCGCAGCGTGTAACTCGGCGGCTGTTCGTGCCATACCAATAGAATGGGTAGACAGCCATAACTGACAATTATCGGGTACTAGAGAAAACATCACACTAAGTAGTTTTGCTTGCAGTCTCGTATGCATGTGAAGTTCCGGCTCATCAATGCAAAAAACTGTATCATCAAAGGATCTTCGTTTTACAATAAAGTCCAGTAATAAGTCGAAAGCCGCTTTCTCGCCACCAGAAAGGTTTTTATAGTGAAACCCAGAGACTGCCCCCTTCTTGAAACGAAAGGTGCCATCAATCATTGGATTTCCTGGCCCTTGTAACTCTAGGTTTTCAAACACTTGGCACATGGCCGTTCGAACCTCTCCAATTAACTCGTTCGCAACGTCACTAACCAACTTATTTTGTATCACAGGATCGCATGAGAATAACTTTGTGATTGCATCACCAACCATACGTAGGTAGTTATCTGAAACGCGTAGTTCTTGATTGATCAGCTTTTGGGCTCGTTTGGAATCGTTGAGAATTTCATCTGTTGAATTCAGACCCTTAATAGTAAAGTCCGGTTCATGTCGGTAAGCAGAGCGAATATAGAACGCTTTCCTCTTCTGTTCTTGATTACTTTGGATGCTTTCTACTCCATGGAATTGTAACTGAATTTTTTGAAGTAACCCATTGGGATTTTCGGCTACTGAGGAACTTGGCCGAGAGTGGTATTCAGACTCAAATGGGTTTTGTCCCCTGTTGAAAGTCATCCAGTAGTTGAAGGCCTCAAACAGTGAGGTCTTTCCACTACCATTAGGTCCCGTAAGTATTACGAGTTTGGCTGTTTCAGGAATACTAGCAACAGTAAGGTCAGTAAAACGCTTAAAGTCACGAATATGAATATTTTTTAACTTCATACATTTTTTGCCTTTTGTAGTAACTGTGCGAGATCCAGATTGATACTGGTCACCGCCCAATCCGGCTCCTGCGTAAAGGGCTTGCGCACATAGTATGGCCCCTCGTGCTGTTCACCTTCCACCAGCACGATGGCGAGGATGAATTTGTCCTGCTGATTCAGTCCGTAGAGGATTTCATTGCGGGTGACGGTGACAGTGCTGCTGCCCTTGGCGCGGCCTTTGACCTCGATGTGCCGGGAAGGAGGAAGTCTGCCGTCAATGGCAGCGGGCATGCTGGTGACGTCCCAGCCGCATTTCTGTGCTGAGACGTCGATGACTTCATGACCGAGAGCACGCTCGGCGTCCATCACCGCCTGCATGGCGATCCACTCCACACGGGCACGGGCGGCGGCATCGGCGGTCCAGCCGGTCGTTTCGCCTTTGCGCTGGGCCAGCAGCCCTGCCGGAATCACCAATGCGCCACCCAGCACCACGGGGGTAGCCGAGATGACGTGGCGCATGGCCAGCAGTTCTTTTTCGCGGGATTCCCTGCGTGCAGCCAGATCGTCAATGGTGCGGCGGACATTCTCCAGAGTCAGGCGCACGTCTTTACCGGCAGAAATATCGTCTTGCAGCTTGATGTAACGGTCCGACCAGTAGTTGATTTCTTTGACCAGCCGCTCCTGAACGGCGGCCAGGGTCTTGTCCACAATCAGTTCGCGGCGCTGCCGTACTTCGTCGAAATGCTCGGGCACCTGATGCGCCGAGGCGTAGCCCAGCGCCTGCGCTTCGAGGTTCTGAGTGATCCACGGGGCGACCAGGATGTCCGCAATCAAGGGTCTGTCCGCCGGGTCGATGGGTTCCAGGTCGAGATGGGGCGCCCAGCCGGCGTTGATGGTATTGCCCTGCGGGTCGATTTCCACAAACTGCATCCGTCGGGATACGACGCGCGTGGGGTCGGCACCTTCTTTTACCGAATGATCGACCATGAACAGGACCCGGGGCGTCAGCCCGGTGTCGTCGGGGTTCACAAGTATCGCGCCCTGCTTGAGTTGATTCCGGTGTTGTTCCAGAACAATGTCGGTGACCGCCTGCATCAGCGGGTGACCGGGGTGCAGCAGACTCGCCATCGCGGCGCCAGGACGGTCGTTGATGCGTACATACTGTTTCTCGAAACAGACCCGTTCATAACGGGGCAAAACCGGATTGCTGTTACGGCGGTCCCGCCCGGAAATTTGCCGGTCCCGCTCACGGATGCTGGCGGGGACATGGGTGATCTCGTAGCGGCCTGCCTCGCGCGGACGCAATGCACCACCCAGTTGCCGGAAAGCCTGCTGGAAGAAAGAACGGATGAAATAGGGCTGGAGCTTGCGGGCTTCGGCCTTCTCCATCTCTTCTTTGATGGCGAAAAGGCGGCTGGTATCCATGACTTCTTCGCAGAGGGCATTGCGCTGCAGGATGCTTTCCAGATGCCGGGTATCCAGTGCACCGTCGATCTTTTGCCACATGCGGGCGCGCACCTCGGGGTCGGCGCCATAGCGGATGGCTTCGATCAGCAGGTCTTTGAGACTCTTTTCCTCAAAAACCTCACCGAGGATGTCAAAAACCCGGCCACCCAGGGCCTGACGCTCGATTTCGAGCTTGTCAAAAAGCCGCTGGAAGACGTCGCCCTCGCGGGTTTCGGCAGCGACCATGTTCCAGAGATGACAGACTTCGGTCTGGCCGATGCGGTGGATACGGCCAAATCGCTGCTCCAGACGGTTGGGATTCCAAGGCAGGTCGTAGTTGACCATCAGGTGCGCGTTTTGCAGATTGACGCCCTCGCCCGCCGCATCGGTAGCGAGCAGCACGCGGACGGTGGGATCATTGCGGAATAGCTCCTGCACCTTGCGGCGTTCTTCGCGCTTGATGCCACCGTGAATCATGGTCACGGCGTCTTCATTGCCGATCAGCCCACGAATTTTGACGGCGAGGTAATTGAGCGTATCGCGGTGTTCGGTAAAAATGATCAGTTTGCGCTGTAGGCCATGGTCTTCGCGCATGGTAGGGGATTGCAGCAGGTTGGAGAGTTCGTCCCACTTGCGGTCCTGGCCGGAGTGCACGACCTGCCGGGCCTGTTCTTCCAGCCCTTCGAGGATAATGATTTCCGCTTCGAGTTCGGCAATGGTCTGGGCGGCGGTAGCCTGATCGACGACTTCTTCTTCAAATTCTTCGTAGGCGTCGGGGGCAAGGGTGTCGGCGGATTCCCAGATGTCGTCGCTGACCTGATTAAAGCGGTCCGAATCCAATGTTTCCGCCAGTAACTGGCCACGCTGGCGGAGCTTTTCTTCTTCGACCCGGCGCTGGAGTTTGTTGCGGCGACGTTTCAGGGATTGGTAAATGGCTTCGGGGCTGGAGGCCAAACGGCGCTGCAAGGCTGTCAGTGCAAAGCCGACGGTGCCTTTGCGTTGGCCATCCAGTTGGTCGGCTCGATTCATTTCTTCTTTGACGTAGTCGGTGACTGCGGTGTAAAGCGCGGCTTCCGGGTCGGAAAGCTGGTAATTGGCCGTGATGGCGCGGCGTTCAGGGAACAGTTTGCTGCCGTCAAAGCGCAGCATGTCTTCTTTCACCATACGGCGCATCAGGTCGGTGACATCGACTTTGTGGGCGCCATCGCGGAACTTGCCGTAGAAACGGTCGGCATCCAGCAGGGACATGAACAGTTGGAAGTCTTCTTCCTTGCCATTATGGGGCGTCGCCGTCATCAGCAGGAAGTGGCGGGTGATGGCCCCCAGTATCTCACCCAGCAGAAAGCGTTTGGTCTTGTTGACCTTGTTGCCGAAGTAACTGGCCGAGAGCTTGTGGGCTTCATCGACGACTACCAGATCCCAGTGGGAGCGGCGAAGTTTATCCTGTAGTTCTTCACTGCGGGCCAACTGGTCGACGCGGGCAACCAGCAGGTCGATGTCCTCAAAGGGATTGCCGCTGCGCGATGCCTCTACCTGTTCGCGGGAAAAGAGGGTGAAGGACAGACCGAATTTCTCGAACATTTCGTCCTGCCACTGCTCGACCAGACTGCCGGGGGCGACAATCAGTACCCGGCGGGCATCGGCCCGCATCAGTAACTCACGGATGAACAACCCGGCCATGATGGTTTTGCCTGCGCCGGGATCATCGGCGAGCACATAACGTAGCGGCTGCCGGGGCAGCATGGACTCGTAGACGGCGGTGATCTGGTGGGGCAACGGCTCCACGTTGGAGGTGTGCACCGCCATCATCGGGTCGAAGAGATAGGCGAGGTTGATCCGATAGGCTTCGGTGGCGAGTTTGAAGTCCTCCCCTGGCGCATCAAAGGCCCAGGGACGACCGGCATCGGCCAGCGACAGGTTGGGCTCGTCGCTACGAAAGAGCATGCGTTCCCGCAGAGCACCGTCCGCCGTCTTGTAGTACACCGTGAGGGCATGATCGCCGGCCGGTTCCGTCGTCACGATGCGCACCACCTGGCCGGGTTCCAGGCCGGAGAGCGTGGCGTTTTTCTGAATGTCTTCGAGTTTCAGCATGCGGGGTTCGCTTGTGGCTCCGGGTGGGGACGGACTGTTATTTATATGATCGGCAGAATAGGTTAGTTGGGTGGAATGGATCAACCCAGAGGGCAACCAATAGACATTTACCCGTAACATGGATACCTCGGATGTCTGACTTGCTGGCAGGGAGGTGACCCATTCGACTACATTCTCTATTCAGAGCGCATTATCCAATCCAAATCGAAATCGTCATCAACGCCCCCCGCGCCGCGTCTATTCAACCAATCCAGAAGCACTTGCGGGTCCATCCCTTCCTGAAACTGTTTCATCAGCCCTTCTGCCAGTGGCCGCCAGGACGGCTCGGATATGAGGTGGGGATTCCCCGTACATTGTTTGCCCACCTGGCGCAGGGCGAACTCCAATAAATCGAGCGTCTTCTCCCTGACCATAGGGAAAGAGGGGCGCAAGAGGGACATCCAGCGATCGTTGTCAAAAAATACTTCGTTCATCGGGGTGTCCAGTACTTCTTCGGTGCCATAACCCAGAGCATCCCGGATGGACAGCGCGCTTTTCAGGCCCGGGGTGATGGTCAGATTCACCAGGATTTCTCCCGTTTCCAGGATATAGGACGGTGTTGGCCCGCCTATTGTCGCCGCGTGAATCCGCAAACCCTGCCGCTGCTCCGCACTCAATAATGTGCCAAAGACCCGTTTCAGAGGTTCCAGGCTCCCTTGGTCGTGCCATAGATGCAGCATGTCACGACGCAACTCCCCCTCCTTGACACCCAGGTAATA
>JAJYPA010000289.1 GCA_021795795.1 Pseudomonadota bacterium
CAGAATACCGTAATAGGCTTGCCTTTGACCGGGCGTGAAGTCGGGTTCCGCGCTCGATGGGCTACGATGAGTGGACTCGGTGCGCGACCGATGATCCTGGAGATCGACGACGATGGCGGACATGATGGCGCTCCTGAAAAAAGTCTCTCAGGTGCTGGTGCCGTAGGGCTTGCAGCCTACAAGGGCTTGCTGACCGCAGGACTTGCCACAAAAAGCCCGGAGTGTATCCGGGCGAATGCCGCTGTTCGAAGATGGTGCTGTGTAAAATGCTCATACCTTGTTGAGAGGCTGCTATGGTATAGTTTCCACAAGATTGATACTTTACGGCGTGACTTTGAAGGTGTAGCGTGATGATGGAACAGCGAATGCTGATTGGCACTATGGGAAACTTTAATCAAAAGACAAAAAAAATCAACTCGATAACTGCTGTTACTCAAGGGTTTCAATTGCACTATGAGCATCCTAATGGACGGCTCTATCAAGGAAATTCTCTGGACTGGCTAGAATCCTTGAACGATTCCAGCGTAGATATGGTATTTGCTGATCCACCATATAACATCAAGAAAGCGGATTGGGACAATTTCGAGAGTCAAGAAGAATACATAAAATGGTCTATCCGATGGATTAGCCAAGTTTCCAGGGTGTTAAAATCCACAGGGGCTTTGTATGTATGTGGATTTTCTGAAATTCTCGCTGATCTAAAACATCCGGCATCAAGGTATTTCAAGCATTGTCGCTGGCTAATCTGGCATTACAAGAACAAAGCAAATCTTGGTAACGATTGGGGTCGATCCCATGAGAGTATTATTTATTTTAGAAAGTCGAATGCAACCAGATTAAACATTGACGACATACGAACTCCCTATGGCGCTCATACTCTTAAATATCCTTCGCACCCGCAAGCTGAAACCAGTGCCTATGGAAAGGGTATAAACAAGCGTCGTGATAACTGGATTCCACATCCCAAAGGGGCAAAGCCCAAAGACGTTATCGATATTCCTACCACATGCAATGGGATGGGCGAAAAAACACTTCACCCCACACAAAAGCCAGAAGAACTGATACGCAAATTTGTTCTTGCCTCATCCAATGAAAACGATTTAATTGTTGATCCGTTTTCAGGATCTGGAACAACGTCCGTAGTTGCAGAGCAACTTGGTCGTAAATGGATGGCTTGTGATTTAGTCCCAGAATACAACGAATGGGCTATTGAACGGATAGAAAATGTTCGGCGAATAACTAAAGACCAATGGATATCTCATGACAGGAAAATAGCTGAGAGAAGGGAATCTATTAGATGAGTTTTCCAGATTTAATTGAGCACGCCATAGATAAAAACCGATTTACCACTATAAATGAATATTTCGAGTTCTGTATTCGCTACCTGGAATATATTGATAATAATGGGCTAGAAGCCCGGATCAGATCGCAAAATGAAACACATTATCAATTTTACCAGTACCGCGAAGAAGGCACATTTAATATTACTCGACCAATCAACTCCAGGCTTATGTATGATGCCGAGCATTTTGAACACGCGGCTATTCAGTTCAAAGAAACGCTCGAATCGTTAAGGTGTGGTGATCGACCATCAGACGAATTGCGTGAAAATGTTATCCGCACCATTTACACTACACAGCAATCCATTGGTGCGACATTAGATGGCCTGCCAGTTGGAAGATCGAACCAAGCTAGAAAGTTGAACGGTGATTTGTTTGAAAGACTGATACGATTGTTAATTGTAACCCTTGATATTGATTGCGTATCTGGGGTGATGCAAGTTCCAGTAAGAGATGACAGTGGAAATGTACTCTTCAAATCCAGTTATCAGCATGATTTATTGTTAAGTAAGGATGATGAACTGAAAGTGATAGGTTCCGTCAAAACATCCAGTAAAGACCGGATTGACAAAGTTTTCATGGATAAGTTTTTATACAATAGGCTTACGGGGACAAATCTACCTCACATAGCAATTTTCCTCAATGATGTTCAACGAAAAAAAACTGGTCGTGACAATAGATATGGCGTAAGTGCGACGTTCTTGCCCGGCCATTTCAAAGCTTACACTGTAAAACTTAACGCCTTAGACGGTGTGTATTATTGTGATGTTCGTCCAAACATGGTAGCCGATCCAATGCTATCAGATCAAATTAAGACCATAGATCACTTTTTTTATTTTGACCTTTGGAATCTACTTAATAGACATGGACAGTCGCTTAATGAAATAGCTATCCGAGAAGAAACCGATGTAGATTCAGATGATGACTAGATATTTCTCATAAATCTTAATCTACCCTCTTCATCGTAGACTTGTCTCGCAAGTAAAATATCCTGATAAAGTCGGAAAGCCTTTGCCAGATCGATGGGTTACGGTGAGTGGACTCGATAGGATAACATACATTGCTTGTCTAACAATGGGTTTTTCATTGCAAAAATTAAGATCAATCAGTGATGATGATCGTTTTTTCTTTTATAGTAACATATATGGTGAGCAATGTTGTTTGCGTGTAGATATAATAGGCAATCAGCGATGATGCGCTTAATTGTTCCAAACCGGCACATTCAACCATAGATAGCAATATTACCACAAAAAAACTGATTGCTGGTGCCTTGTAGAGAAATTTCGCTAACGTTGATTTTCTGGATATTATTAATGTTAGCATCCTGATTATTATTACCAGGATTGGTATGCTGGCGATGACGTTAATGTGTTCCATGACTAAACCTCTAAAGACTCTCAACCCTTGGTGCCGCAAGGTTTTGGATGCGTAGCCTGCCGTGGGCAAGGCGGTTCAAAAAGCCTTTGCCCACTCTCGCCATAATGTTTCGTGGAAACGGGTAATTGTGTAGCGAATGGCTTATTTTCTGGTGATAATGCTCGCGAGTGCGACGGTCGGTGCGCTACTGATTAGGGCGACGGAGATTTCCCACGGCCAGTGCAGGAACGCACCATAGATACCGAAGCCCAGAGAAACGGTATAGAGGGCAAGAACGGGTCACATGAGACGCCGCCGCATGACCGCGTTTTCCATTTCAACGGCGTCCTTCAAATTTTGCTTAGACAACCTTGAAGATATCGGTCAGGGCACCCGTCGCTGTGCGCCAAAGCGGTTCCAGCGTGGGGATGGATGCGGGGTTTTCCGCTCGTATCAGGCAGGCCATCTGAGCAAACAGAACCGCGCTTTTCAGCAAGGACCGGCGTGCCAGCATGGAAAAAAAACCACTACTCTTGAGATGGCCGGTAACGTCCAGCGCACAGTTGGAAAGCCCATCGAGCCTGACCGCAACATGGTTGTCGCACACGGTACGGGAAAGAACGTTGTTCATCTTTTTGGCGTCATTCTCCAGGGCGCGGGCAGTCCATACCAGCGCTACGGCATGAGGTACCAACGCCCGGAGAGACTGTAATAGCCCTTCGGCGTCGGTCAGATAATCCATATCGTCATGCAGTTGAGTAACCATGCGGACAGTATAGGATGGTTCTATCCGGTTGCAAAGCACGCGTTAGTTGTATCATTATTTTGTACTCGATACGTGAAGACAAGCGAAGTTTTAGAAAGCCTTCGCCCACCAGTGATACAGATTCAGGCAGCCCACATACAGGTGTTTCCGCCCTCTGGTGAAGGCCACATAGCGCAGATGGATGTCCTCACGGTTGTCGAAACGCAGGTCATCGCCTTCCAGGAAAAACCGGCGTTTTTTGCGAATTTGCGCGGGGGTCGGTTCGGTGTTGGCGTCCAGATCGGGGTCGATGACCACGCAATCCCATTCCCGGCCCTTGGCCCGGTGCGCCGTGGTGAGGATCACCTGGGCGTCTGATTCCCGGCTTTCTCCCCGGTTCAATGCGTCGAGAATCGCTCCGAAACCCGGATGCCGGTAAAGTTTCAACAGTTTTGCCGCATCGCCGTCCGGCACGCTGGCCGCTTCTTCTTCCAGTTCCGACCATTGATGGTACGCGGACAAGGGACCTTTGGGATCGAACTTGCCGGATTTCAGCTTCATGGCCGCATAGATCAGGGACTTTTCATCGCGGCCCTGGCCTACGATATGGAAAGACAGCCCTTGCTCGATGCATTGCAAAGCCACGTCCAGCAGGGTGACGTTGCTGAAGGACACCCAGGCCAGGGTGGAAAATCCCCTGCGGGGTGCGTCCCCATGAAGAAAGGGCCGTGGATTCCGGGATTCCATCGGTGCGGCGCTGATTTCCGTATGGCCGGTACCCTGTACCGGACGATCTTCACCCAGAACGGACAGCAAACGGCTGGCGAGGTCCGCCGGCGCATCCCCGAAACGGAAACTGCGGGTCAGATAATCCGAATGGGTCTGGTCCTGTTTGCCGATATGGTTCAGGGCGTCCATCGCCCCGCGCCAGGAATAGATGCTCTGGTACGGATCGCCCGCCCACCAGGTAACGCCTTGGGGCTGGTGAAACAGGGAACCCAACAGGGCCGGGTTGGTGTCCTGGGCCTCATCCACCAGCCGGTGAAAATACGGCAGGGACTGTCCCATGAGCGTCCACGCCTTGAAGTAGAAATCGTGGGTGACCGGAATCCGGAAATCCAGCATGGCGTTCCAGATGTGGTTCGCATAATGCACGATGTCCTCGCTCTTCCAGCGTTTGGGGATCGACGGAACGTGTTGCGGTCCCATCTGCAAATCACTGGAATTGCAGAAATTGCTCATGGTGCGCAGGGCGATTCCGGCGATGGCCAGACCATCCTTTTTCATCGAGTTGAAACCTTCCACCTTGTCCAGAATCTGCGGCAGGGCCACCCGCCCCCGGTCCTGATCCAGACTGGCGCGCACCCGTTGGGCAACGTCCCTGGGCAAGCCTTCCAGAGCGAGCTGATGGGTGGTCATGGCCTTGAAATGCGACGGAAGTTTCTGGCGAATATCCTGAACGATGGCCTGATTGAAGGCCAGATACAGGCCCGGACCGGGAAGCAGCCGGGCAATCTCGCTCAGAATGAACGACTTGCCCGTTCCGGCGTAGGCGTGCAGCAGGACGTGGCGAACCGGCTTGCCGCCGCCTGCGCCGCGCACAAAATCCAGGATGCGGGTCTGTTCTTCGGTAAACTGCATGAGGTTCTCCATTGTGAGATGAGCCTATGGATACTGGTGCCGTAGTCTTTGCAGGAATACACTGTGAGCAACGGTATAGCATTGGAAGCAGCTTTATGTTGTTCAATAAAAGCCCTTTGGCAATAGCCATTAGAGAATCGAAAAAGAGAGGACTATGTATTTCTGATAACTATTGTACCAATAAATACCAAGATGAAATGCTTACTCGTTTTGTCATTGAAATATGTGGTGAAAATTTTAAATTTTCTTCATGCAAAGAAATTCTGGATAAAAAATGCCTGAAAATTAGCTTGTTTTTATTTTATTATCTATTTAAGAAAAAAGTCTTTTCATATTATACGCTTGGTTGGGTTGAGTATAACCACAACGAGCATTATAGATTTACGCTCGATGATTTTGACAGCGCAATGCATAGAAGTTATACTCCAGAAAATCACGTTCACGGTTGGGTAACATTAAAAGATGGTTATATTATTGATCTAACTTTTTTAACAACCCTTGGGGAATGCGGGCGCAATGATTCAATCCTTGTTATCCGCGACTATCCTGCAATCTTAAAGTCCAGAAAGATTGATTACCATCATATGATTGTAACAACCACTCCTTTGGATTTGCTCCAAAAACTCGGATTTAGTGTTTTCGATGATTGGAGACCAAGATGATGCTGTACATTGGTTTTTTCGCTGCTGAAGAAGCCAATGTAACCGTATCACGTCGCTACGAATGGTTTGCATATCTTGATTGAATACGGATAACGAACCGACAAAATGAAGTGGCCGATTATTATTCGCTAGACCTAAATATAAAAAGGGGGATTTCATCGCTCTTCGGCAATCGTCATTGGATGGCGGATTGGATAACGCCGAATCAATTTCATGTGAAGTATAGGCATATCGCATATCTTTATGCTTGGTAATCATCAACATATTCAAATGATCCTCCAGCAAAGGCGGCAGTTGACCCTGCCTGTCCGATTTCAAATCCAGGAGTTTTAAGATTCTTTGGCATCTGTCCTCTGCATTCAACAAGGTATAGCTGCTGGTTCCCTGCATCGCCAAAGATATGGCCTCATGAACCTCCCCTTGCAGGATAGTGAGCTGAAGATCTAAATCCTGTATCTGTTGCGAGATTTTTCGAGTCTGTAAAATCATTTTGCCAGTAGCTACCAGCATGGCACCATACCACCGTATTTTTCGCATGAAACTTTTTCGTGTGCGCATAATCTCCTCCAGACACATGGATAGCCTCTAACCTTATGGTGCCGCAGTCTTGGTTGAAAGGACATTTGCGCGGCAGACGTGCAGCAGGACGTGCCGCAATGCTTGGCCATTGCCGCCATTGCGTATAAATTCTAGGATGCGGGTCTGTTCTTCGGTAAGCTGCATGAGGTTCTTCGTGGTTGAGATGGTTCTATGGGTACTGGTGACGCAAGCTTTCCAGTCCTACAGGCGGCAGGGTTGCACCCTGTGCGGGATGAGCACATTAACAGGGCGAACAAAATCCAGAAGATTGCGGCACCTATAGGGGTGACCCACTTTGGTTATCCTGAATGGAGCGCGATATGACCCACTTGCCCCGCCGTCTTTCGGTACGGATTACTTACTATCTGGACGCAGTTACCGATCTCCAGAAACGGGGTTTTCTCTGGAGCGAAGTGGCACAAATGCTGTTCGAGACCGGCGCATTGGATTACACGCCCGGTGCCGAATATCTATCCAGAACGGTGCATGCAGCTCGAAAGCGGATAGCTTCCGGTGAGATCGTCCCGAAACAGTATCCCATCTTGTTGCATGTCCGAAAAAAACCTGTCGTGAACGAAAAAGGCGCAGCCATCATTCATGCACTTGTCCAGGATTTTGGCAAGATCGTGGCATATTGCGAGACCGTTACCGGCTTGCACTGGTCGAGACAGCAATTGCGCGAGATGCTAGGCCGGTATCGCGGAGAACGGGGCTATCTATATGTTCATGCCAACGTCCATAATGTTCCCTGGATGTTTCTGTATTTTTCCAATGCCGTTTTGCTTTCTGCGGCATCCATTTTGGACAGGCGAATCATGGATGCCATCGTTGCGCAGGTACCGGATGTTTCACTGGATGAAGACGAAAGATTACGGTCCACAGGGAATCGTCCAGTAGCCAGTGTTTCGTTCATCCATTATCGGAGCGAGGACGAAACGATACGCATGGTCATTAGCGAAACCGACAGTCAACGGCGGATTTTTGAGAAAATGATCACTTTCGACGCACTCGCTTATCAGCATTTCCCGGCAGAATCACGGCCAGAATATACGGAACTGGCGTTTTCGGTCCTGGGGAAATCATTGCCCAAACACTAGGCCGCGCAACGCGCCGATTCCGCCACCGGCGAGGCGATCATTGGATACTCCACACCGTTCAGCACCCAGGGCTTGCCCAGAATCGCCGTGTACAACATGCCTTCCCAATGCTCGCTCGGACGTTGCAACACGCCCGGCAGCTCGGGATGGAGTTGCCACTTGGGCTGAATGTGCAGCACATCCAGATCCGTGATGCTGAGATCCAGCGACCACGCAAAGGTGTTATGACGATCCCGGCGTTCATGCAGGATGCCCAGAAACTGTCCCGCCGTCGCGGTATCCCATCGGTGCAATGCCATGAGACGCTGCATGGTTTCATCGCCGTGTCCCTGCAAGTCGGCCAGCGCCAGATGAAACATGGCGTGACAGTCCTTGCAGAGAATGGCGATCTCGCCCAGACGCTGAATGCCCTGGTTGCCGTATTCCGGCAGGTGATATTCCCACAGCTCGTGCGCTTGTAAAAAGCGCCGTTGATGTCGGCCACAGGCTTGACAGACCTGATTGACCGCCTCGATGCGCGGTTTGCGGACCGCCGACCAGTCCTTGTCCGTGAGCAGGTTGTACAAACTGCTGCCGTGCGCGGATACCGGAATCAGATCACCGCAGAAAGCCGGGCGCTGGCGCAACACACCGGGCAGTACCGGCCCCGCATCCTTGGGCAAAGCTTCTCCCCGATGCACTACCCGGCCATCCAGCAGATAAAAGGTATTGCCGAACATCGCGTGAATGTCCCCCCACCCCCGAATCGGCGGCGAGGGCGGAAGCGGAAAAGGGATGTGCCGATAACGCATGGCTCATCCTTGCGGCGTGGGTGGCGTAGGCGGTTTGATGGTTCCAGTGGCGGCAGAATGTACGAGGTTAGCGCCTTTGGGAACATGCACTTGTTGCGCGCCTCCATGTTCTTCTGCCTTGCTTTTCAGGACGGCGTCATCCGTCTGCGCGCCTTGGGCATTGGCCCAGCGCATCACCTTGTCGGGGATGATGTAGATCAGTTCGTAGCACTTCCAGGTGGCGATGATCAGGAACGCCGTGTACAGAATCGCCATGCCCAGAAAATCCATCGGTCCTAAAAATCCGCCGCCGCTGTTGGTCATGGCCGACAGTACGGCATTGCCCAGGGTCGCGTTTAGAATCCAGGCGAAGGCATAGGTCAGGCCGGTTCCCGCGAGAAAACCGACCAGCATCAGCAAGGGACGGAAAATGATGCTCAGACTCAACAAGTAGCCGGTGGAACCGTACCCGAAAAACTCGTGGCCCTCCGGATGCATGTGCATGACGCCCCAGATCGGCGCGGCGGCCACCAATTCCACGAAAAGGATCGCCGTGGTCAATAGCGTCAGGGTCCAGATCAGATAGGGAATCAACGGGATGAAAAATGAGAGCAGGTAGCCGATGCCGAAAATCCACATGGCCAGGTGCATGGCAAGACTACCTAATACGACGGCAGGCTTGCCGCCCGCCGCGCCGCCGACCCAAGCCGCGACGGAATTATCGACGCCCGCGCCCACACCGATAGCCACCAGTGACAGCGCGAAGATCGTGCCGGCGAATACTTCCATCGCCGTGCCGATGGCCTGTACATGCTCAAGAGGATTCTGTCCGCCCGGAGCCTGCACGATGCCTTCCACCGTATCCACGCCCGCCTTGCTGAACAGTGCGCCCAAGGTGCCCGATCCGCCTTCCGTGGGATTGGGCTGACCGCTGGCGTCCAGTCCGGTCGAGTGCGCGCTGTTGACGAAATCGTCCACCCGCTTCATTTCGGATCGATAGTGCGAATTGAACAACGCTCCGGCGAACTGCCCCCAGGACGGTCCCACGAAATTCCCCGACGTGGACTGATTCAGGGCTTCCTCGGCGGCCTGATTCCACTGGTTGATCTTCCAGAACCACTCCCCGGCGGTGGCGAAACCGTATTTTTGCGCAGACTTGGCATATCTCTGGATGCCCGTGGCGAATACCTGTTGCGCCTGGGCGCTTGCCGCCGTGGTCAGCGCGGTGTCATAGGTATCGATGGCCGTGTTCCAGGTGGCCGAGGATGGGGTCTGGTCATTGCTGATGATGGTCGCCACGCCGCCCAGGGAGGACAGTAGCGTCGGCAAGGCGGCGGTATTGGCCTTGTAGATGGCTCCGCGCAGTTGCGAACCGACACTTTCCGCCGCGCCGCCCGCCGGGGGGACGTAGTTCAGACTGCTTTCCCAGGACAGGCGACCGCAAACATCGGTCAATCCGGCTGCGGGAATGATCGGCGAGAATTGCGACAAGGCGGAAGCGTAGTTCGTCCCCCACACATAACTGTCATAACTCGGAACGTAATACCCGGTG
>JAJYPA010000290.1 GCA_021795795.1 Pseudomonadota bacterium
CATTCCCGCTATCTGCGGAGATAACCCCGGACAGTGCTGCCTGACCTGTTGAGAGCGTGGCGGCATTTGTGGTGTCGTAAACCTTGCTATTCGCCGTAACGCCGGTCACATAAAGCGGAGCAGGAGTGATCGTTCCTGTACCAGTGGCTGATGTCGGTAGCACATAGTTGGACATCAGGGTGCCGCTATTGGGGGTGTAAGCAGAAGGCGTGAGTGTCGCAGAAAGGCCCTGTGTCCCGGCATTGGCACTGGCATACTGGGTCAGTGCCGACGCATTGATCTGCGCACCCTGGCTTCCTACAAAACCCGTAATGTTGTAGTTTGAGGAAGAAAGAATGGCTGTGGTGGTACCGTTATATACTTTGGTCGGGTTACCCTGAATGCTCACCGAGAGCGAAATGGGCGTAATCGTGCCGGTACCATAGCCATAGCTTGGCAGCACGTAGTTCGCGAGATTGGTACCAGCGTCCGCTGTAAATTCCGATTGGGTGAGTGGTGCGGTGACGTTCTCGGAACCCGCATTCGGCGACGCGAAATTGCCGTCGATCGTCTGGTTGATCGTGGCACCCTGTCCTGTAGCAAAACCTGAAAATGAGAAGTCGGACCCTGGAAGGATGATGGCTGTCGTTCCGTCGTATGGCTTTGTCGGATCATTGGTGATGGTGGCGTTGACCTGGTTGGCCGTCACAACAGCGGGCGTAATCGTCCCTGACCCCGTAATGACCGCAGGGAGAACGTAGTTGGAAAGACTGGTTCCGGAATTGGCCGTGTAATTGGATGCCGTCACGTCGGCCGT
This sequence comes from Pseudomonadota bacterium, assembly GCA_021795795.1. The sequence continues at coordinate 797 of JAJYPA010000290.1, forward strand.
GATGGTTTCCGGACCCGCGTTGGCGGATGCATAGGTGCCAGTCGGTTGGGTCACCGCAGCACCCTGGCCGGTCACAAAGCCGGAGAGCACATAATCACTCGACGGAAGCGATGGCACCGAAGTGTTGCCATCGTAAGCTTTAGTCGGGTTATTGGCGATCACGACCGCAATTAGGGCGGGGTCAATAGTCCCTGTGCCCGTCACGGATGTCGGCAGGCTGTAGTTGGAGAGAGATGTTCCGCTATTCGGAGAAAAGTCCGCCGGCGTCAAAGCAACCGTCACCGCCTGTGTGCCTGCATTCGCAGACGCATACCCGGCCGAGGCATATTGCGGGATCGTAGCCCCCTGCCCACTCACGAAACCGGAAACGGCAAAGTCACTCCCAGACACCACTGCCGTTGTGGTGCCATCATAGGTTTTGGTGGGGTTGCCGGTGACGGAAATCGTCAAAGGCGCCGGCGTGATGTTTGCGCTCAAACCGGAGGGTTGCGACAGCGTGTAATTAGCGGCTTCCGTACCGGTAAGGGCAAATCCGCTGGAGGAAACGGCAAGGCCGTTGCCCACATTGGACTGCGAGAAAGTGCCCGTAGCCGACGCGTCAGACAAGGTAACGTTGCTGGCATCCTGGCTCAGAACCCCGGAGAGCGCAGCCGGTGCCGTATTTAACGGATCGACAGCGTTGCCATCATAAACCTTGCTGGTCGCCGTAACGCCAGTGACGGTGACAGATTTTGGAGCGATGTTGGCGGTCAGGCCGCTGGGATCGACGATCTGATAGTTGGCCGCAGCGGTTCCGGTTAAAGAGAAACCGGATGCCGTCACCGCAAGATTATTCCCCGCGTTAGGTGATGCAAACACTCCGGAAGCCCCGGATGTGGACAACGTCACATTGCCCGTGTCCGTGGAAATGACTCCGTACAATCCGGCCTGACTCGTATTCAGTGTATCGGATGTGGTTCCGTCATACGTTTTGTTGGTCGCCAGAATGCCGGTCACGTCTACCGGTGCCTGAGTGATAGTTCCCGCGCCTGTCGCGCTGGTGGGTGTAACGTAGTTGAGGAGATTGGTCCCCGATCCGGCAACAAAATTGGAACTTGCGAAAGTGGCATCGACGGTTTGCGATCCTGCGCTCGCGCTGGCGTAACTGACCGCATTTGGCTGATTGACTGTTGCACTCTGCCCAGTCACAAAGCCCGTGATCTGGTAATTCGATGCCGTGAGTGTTGCCGTGGTTGTGCCGTCATAAACCTTCGTGGGGTCATTGACGATCTTGGCGGTCAAGGTGGCAGGGATAATGGTTCCGACATTGGTGGTAATGGGCGATCCTGCCAACTGATACCCATAGACCGAAATTCCCGCAGAGTCGACAATGTTCAGATCGGAAGCTGCGCTGGGTGTCGTGACAGAGATGCCTGTCCCCGCGTTGGATGATCCGTAAGATCCGACAAGTGAAGAAATCGTGTCGCCATCAATCAACCCTGATGTGGTGACGTTCGAGTTCGCAATTGAAGCGGCGTTTGTTCCGTCATAGGTTTTACCGACCGTTCCGGACAGCCCCGTTACGTTCAGTGAGGCGGCTTGATTGTAGAGAAACCCATTGCCGGTTGTTGGGATTGGAGCGGTTTGATAGGGCGCGTTGATCTGGATGAAGTTCGGAGTGAGTCCACCGGTCGTGTCTTGGGCTGGATTTTGTGAGTACACCAGCCAACGGCCCGATGCAGAGGCCACCGCATTAGCGCCAGAGTTATTGATGAAGCTGGCGCCAGTTCCCAGCGTGACCCCAGTCCCGCCATCAATGGACACACCAGATGCAATAGTCAAATTGCCGTTGGCGGCATCCATGACAACGGATCCTGCGCCACTGACATTCGCGTTGACGTTGACGCCACTATAGGCCGATAATGTAAGTGTCGCGTTGGCATTAGTCCAGGTCAGGGCGGAGTTAACATTGATGTCGCCAGCGCCAGACGATTGAGTGCCCGAACCGCTAGCGCCAGTCGCGGTGGTTTGCTCGGTCACGCTTGTGCCGCTATTCAGTGTGTTATCGATCGTGCTGGCTGCACTGGAATCGATCGTCAGGTTGACGGGGTCGACCAGCCACGTACCGGATTGTCCGTTCTTGGCACTGGCGGTAATCGTTGCCTTGGCTGCGATATTGGCATGGGATGCTGAGGTCTCGATCTCGCCTCCGTGTTCGCCATTTGGAGCACTGGCGTCGAGGGTGCCACCGACGTTGACCGTGCCGGCCGTCATGCCGCCCAGCAGGGTGATGGTGCCATTGTGGTTCTGCACGGTCTGCGCCTGAACCACACCGGTATTATTCACCGCGCTGGCCAGCAGGGAGTCCTTGGCCCCCGCCGTCATGATGACATGCCCCCCGTCTGCAGCGATCAGTTGCCCATTTTCGGCAAGGGCGTTCAGGGTGTTTTTGTTGACGACCACCTGCACCAGCTGGCTGCCAGAAAAGGTAACAGAGACCTTACTACCACCTGCCAATGCGACGGTTCCCAACTGCGCTATGATTGTGCCTTGATTGGAAACCTGATTACCGATAAGAGCTACATAACCTCCAGACGCTGCGTGAATGGTGCCTTCGTTTATTACCTGGCCCGACCCACTGCCAGAGAATGTCGTCGTGGCGCCATTCCTTGAGGGGTTCAGGGTGGAGGCCACCAGTCCGCCAACGTTTACCTGAGCGCTCTGCCCAAATAAAATCCCGTTGGGGTTGATCAGCCAGACTTGGCCATTGGCGTTGACATGCCCGAGAATAGTGCTTCCCTGGTTGCCAAGAATGTGATTCACAGCTAGTGAACTGGCGTTTGGTTGCACAAAGTTCACCGTCTGATGCGAAGCGACATTAAAGCTCTGCCAGTTCATGGAAAGCCGGTTGCTTTGCTGCGTGATAGTCGTGGTGTTGGCGCTCTGGCTGATCTGCCCATGACCCGCCGTCACCTGTCCATCCACAGGTAGCGCATAGGCGTTACCGATGCCGCCGGCGAGAAGCAGGGCCGAACCCAGTAAGGACATGACGAAGCCAGTGGGAACGGATAAGGCAGACCGGATCACGCCCACACACCCAGCGCGAGGAGTGCCAGGCGAGGCGCCTCTGGCGATCTCGGATACTACTACCAGACAGCCGAGAGAACGACGCCACACCAGACTGTAGATCTTATTCATTGCATACCTCACTTAGACTTTATCGATGATGCAGATTTGGATAAGGGATCTGCGGCTCTCAAGCGCAGTATCCCGGTGGCCAAGTCTTCGCGATCACTCCGTGGCCACAACCCGCATGGCGGCAAACCAGCGGTGTACAGCACCTGCGATAATGGCGCCGACAATCGGCGCCAGCCAGAACAGCCAGAGTTGATGGATCCACGGCGCGCCCGCGATCAAAGCAGGCCCCGTGCTACGTGCGGGGTTCACCGATGTGTTGTCAATCGGAATGGAGATCAGATGAATCAGCGTCAGGGTAAGCCCGATAGCGAGACCCGCGAAACCCACGGGTGCGCGGGCAGTCGTGGCACCCAGGATTACGGTTACGAAGAAAAAGGTGCAGACAATCTCGGTGATCAGGCAAGACAACAGACTGTATTTTCCGGGACTCAGTGCGCCATAACCGTTGGAGGCAAAACTACCGATCTGGAACCCGGGTTTGCCACTGGCAATCAAATACAGCAAGCCTGCTGCAATGATCGCCGCTAGAACCTGAATCGCGACATAAGGCAGCACATCCTTACCGCTAAAGCGACCGCTGACCCAAAACCCGACGGTAACTGCCGGATTGAAATGCCCGCCAGAGATATACCCCACCGCATAAATCATGGTGAGAACCGTCAGGCCAAAAGCCAGAGCCACTCCACCGAAGCCGATGCCGTATTGGGGGAAGGTGGCATCAAAAATAGCAGCCCCACAGCCACCAAATACCAACCAGAATGTTCCAAAAAACTCAGCGCCAAGACGATGTTTCATTAGAGGAATCCTTGTGTGATGAATCCATTGTTTGGTACATCTCCACGAGGCTTCGCCTCAAGAGATGAGGTTCTTCCAAAACACCCTTTTAACAGGACCGGACTTGGTGAGGCCAGAAAATAGCACAACGCCACGGTAGAGATCGGTAAGTTGCCCTGCAAGAAGCGTTCTTGGAAGAGGATTCCAAAACCATATCCCACCACCGAGCAGCGACAATGGAATGGATGCCTAAGACCTCTGGAGAACACTTGGGATCCTTATATCTTGTTCATTATCGAAACTCCTCACTTATTTTTAATGAGTAGCTTGCAGGTATTCAGTGGACATCAATCGTACTTACCTTTTAGCATGTCGACTTATTCACGCAACTCAATCCAAAGGATGAGGGCAACAATAACCTTATAGTCCACCCTCTGTTGCATATTGTGCGACAACATCCCAATAGTGCTGAATATTCACGCATTCTCCTTTACTAAAACCTTGGTTATTCGGGTATGCCATCCTAGACAGACAGGATTTTGGTCAGTATTTTCTTCGAGCACAACGCTATTGGAACGCGTGTGTCAGTTGCAGTTTTTTTGCGTGCAATCCAAGGTCACCAAATCTTCTCTTTCCTCTTTCTCCACACTTGTGTAAAATGATATCATGTATTGCGTATGTTTTTCGTACCGTAAAATATAATTATAGATCAATAGGATATGGATATCATAGATGAGTACATACCTCTTCACCTTGCGCACACTCGGTCAATCCGTAATGGAAATACGAGGTAAACCTCTACATATTGGATCTCGGCACGTACGTCATCTCTTAATCTATCTTTGTGTCGTACCGGGCTATCACGACCGCCAAATGTTAGCATCCTTGTTGTTTCCAGGTTATTCAGCCGATATTGCGCGCACCTATCTGCGCAAAGCCATCCAACAACTACGCCAGATACGCCCGTCCATTTTATTGCAGGCATATAAGGCGGGGATTCAGATGGATCTTTCCCAGCCCCTTTTCGTGGACCACACGCACTTCATGGCTTGCGACACGGGGGATGTGGCGTCCTGCCGCGAGGCAATAGCCCTCTACCGGGGGGTATTTCTTGCGGAGGAGACACGGGAAACGGCCTCCAAAGGATGGTGGAACTGGGTAAGCGATATGCGGCACATAACTGATCAAAGACTTTCCCTGTGCTACGAAAAATGTGTGGCGGACTCCATCGCCAAGCATGATATCCATCGGGGCTGGAGCTTGGCGGAGGAATGGATGCGTAAAGCTCCTGGCATAGATTTGCCGCATCAAATGGCCATGGAACTTCTGATGGAGGATGGACGCAGGAGCGAGGCCATACACCTTTTCCAGGTATACGAGGAAAGGCGGGTGACCAGGTATGGCCGTAAACCTGGAGAAGCATTATATGCATTGGTAAAACGCCTGCATCAACTGCGGCCGGTCGCGCCCCGTCCTGAACCGGTCACATCCCCAGTGCTTCAGCGCCGTTTTCTGACGGTGTTGACCATTCAACTGATACTGGCAGAGGACGCGGATGCCGAAGAAGAGATTCTGCGGCAACTGCAATACTATCGAGCCTTGGCGAAGATCGTTGCGACGCAATGCCAAGCGGAGGTACATATCAACGAGGAGGGGGGGATTGAATTACGTTTGGGACCAGACGCGCCGATGGAAGATGGACCGCGCCGGGCCTTATGGGCGGCACAGCAGATTGGGGAGAAAAGTCCAGCCGGGCATGCCCACAGCCTCGTCATCCATCATGGCTCAGCCTGGGTCGGAACAGATGGCCTGCTCATAGGTCATTTTCGATCCGCAATCTGCACCTTGAAAGAGGTCATTCAAAAGCGGCAAGGGGTGCTCCTGAATGCCGAGGCTTGGGAGTGGCTCTGTGCGCATGAGTTCCCTCGGTGCCTGGGACAGCCGCTAGAGTCTATAGCGGCATATTATTGGCTGCCATTTACGGAAGGGTTATGGAGCAGCAGGGAGATATCGCAGGACACGCCACTGCACGGACGTAAGCGGGAATTGGGTGTACTGACGCAAGCGTTGGATGACCTGACGGCGGGTTCTGGTGGTCGGGTGGTTTGGATTCATGGTGAGGCCGGAGTGGGCAAGACGCATTTGGTGCGTACCTTTCTGAATCAAATATCCACCTCAGTAACCACCGTTCAATACACCTGCTCTGCGGTGAATGCTGGAGCTTTCTTATACCCTATCGCCTCGTTGCTGCAGGACATTATGGGGGTCAGGACAGAATCCCTTGCCAGAAAAATACAGGCCATCCATTCCTTGCTGGATGCGGCCGATGAAAAAGATCCTTTGGTGCGCTCCCTGTGGGAGAACTGGTGGAGCCCGAAGGCCGAAACGCTGCACGGCGGAGAGTTTCGAGATTACCAGACGCTGCTTTTTGAAAGCATACACCGTGTGCTTACCTGTCACCTTTTCACGGGACGCCGGGTTGTGGTCATTGAAGACCTGCAATGGGCAGACGCCGCCACCTTGAGGTGGCTGTATCAATACTTCCAGGGAATGCAACAACTGTCCGTCTTGATGCTCATCATCACCAGAGACTTCATGCCAACGATGATCGGGGTGGCACAGCACGAAGCCCTGCTCGACCTCTCGCCCTGGGACGCCGGAACGGCACGGAGTTATCTGCGACAATTAGCCCACTGGCACGGGGATCCTGTCGCGGAGGATGCCCTCATCGCTCGCAGTCGTGGTATTCCATTTTATCTGAAAATACTGTCAGGAAATCCTGCCACATCCTCCGAGCATCTACCGACTGCCCTCCAGGATGCGCTCGATATACACATCGCGCGCGGAATGAAGGCGTTAGACCTGCTTCAGGTGTTTGCCGTTGTCAATGATGTCGTTTCGGTACCCCTGCTGCTGGCGGTTCTTCCCCAAAGGGATCAAACGGCCTGTCTATATGATCTGGACCAGCTCGTACAACAGGATTTGCTGCAAAACATTTCCGACGGCTGGCAGTTCCGTCACGACCTATTGAGGGATGCCGTCCATTCGGGAATTCCCGATTTTGTCCGGCGGGATCTGCATGCAAGGGTGGCGTCAGTTTTGGAACAACAGGGTGCTGAACCCTCATTATTGGCGTGGCACTACGCTGCGGCGGGTTTGGAGGATCAGGCATCCCGGCATACCTTACACGCTGCTCAAAAAGCCTTGTCGCTTGGAGATTATGGTCAGGCCCAAGAATTCCTAACTGCGTTGGGGCAGGCTGGCCATATTCACCTGGAGGGACGTGAAAGATTGCAAATGAATGCGTTAGATTTCTTTGTCCATAAGATCACCCAAGGATATTCCAGCTCCACATTTAACGCACTAAAGCGGTTTGGGGATGAATGTTTCCACCAAAAACACTGCGGGCTGTTTTACCTTTCTTATCGATACGCACAGTGGTGCGTAGCAGCTGCCTGTGAGGGAATCGGCGCTGCGTTGGAAGTTATTAGATGCATGGAAAATGAATCTTATGAGGATGTTGATCCGCAACTGGTTGTCAATCTCACGACTTATATGAATGGATGGAGTCTTTTCTGGATGGGCGATTTGAGGCGTGCCCATTATTACCTATCGGCATCTATACGGAACTGGAGAGGAGAGTGGGATGTAATTGTTCGCGCAGCGGCCCTGGGGGAAAGCTATCATCTTTCCTCCATAGCGTATCTGGGGCTGACGGAGTTTTTTATGGGAAGGCCGGAACAAGGCCTCAAACGTTCGGATAATGCCCTGATTACCCTGGCGTCTGGTCGATCCCACAGTCAGATGTTTCCTCTGGGTATGCGTTTGCTGGGGGCTTATCGGCTTTGGGATCTGTATGAGATTGAAAAGACGGCACGCCGCATGTTGGAGATATGTGCCACACATGATATGCCTCTGTGGCGGTTACTTGCGGAAGCCTTTTTGGCCTGGGCACAGACGTGGAAAGGATACAAGTCTGTTCCGTGGGCGATTCAGAGGCTTAAGCTTTTAGAGCAACAGATGAAACCCATATTGGGATTGGCCGCCATTTTAATATTTCGTTTGCAACTGGACCTAATGGCTAGCCTCAGACCATCTCGAAAAGAAGCGGAGGCCTGGCATCGGTATTACCGTTTACTACGCCAGTGGCAATGCTTTGTCCTGGATGTGGCGTTTCCCCTGAAGACTTCCACAATAATTAAAAGCTATCCAAGCACGATAAAATCTGCTAGAAAATCGGGCCACATCAATGAATGACCGCTTCATGTCTTTATTATAATATATACATCAAGACTTATATGGAGTTGAGTAGGGATAGTCCATTACTGGACCACCCCCCTCAGGTAGGGTCGAGGTCTGGTGCGCGCGCATTAGGCGCCGGTGGGATCTCCGCTACTTTCGCAGTGGCCTCCAGGCCGGCCTGCCATAGTCACGTTTCCAGCCTCCGCCACGTCGAACGCAGCGTGCCGTTTTCCGGCACTACGCTCCCCTGTTTGCTTCTCGTCAAGGGTTATGGGACCTATCTTGCTGTTGCTGCTTTCGGCGGACTCCGTCGAACTCGGTAATTGTTAAACAATCCCAGATTCTCGTAGAGCCAACGCCTACTCCACATCTTCCAGCCGAAGCCCTGTCGCTTCTTGGCCCGTAGCATATGGCCCGTACCTTTAAACCAACTCACCCTTGAGGGTCTGCGCTGGCCAGGCTATCGCGGTTTTCTTCCGGTTCCACGGCAAGATCTCGTGGAGTTGCTTATTGGGTCAGGTGGGTAGAGCTTTTCGAGTGCGCCGCCGAGTTACCGCTTAACCTGCGCCTACCGTCTATTTCGTCACGGGTTTTGCGTAAAACGCGGTCTATCGTCGCCGCACTCGTTTGTAGCAGCTTGCTCTTCACCATGGGATCCAGATCAAGATGGCCATGCTTCTCCATGGCAGCTATCAGGATCGGCAGTAGAGCCTTGAGCC
>JAJYPA010000291.1 GCA_021795795.1 Pseudomonadota bacterium
CTCGGCAATTTCTTCTTTTTGCTGCGCGATGATGCGCATCAAAATCGCGTTTTGAGCAGTGATTTCCGGGGTGGTTTCCAAAGCGTTTGACATGGTTGAATTCTACCATAAATCAATCGGTTGTGATCATTTTTCAGGTATATTTTCGAGTTGTTTTTACCCTCGTTTCCCCTGCTTACACACCCACGATGCCCACCCGTAACCCCCTCCAAAATTTGATCTGGGGGAGAGTATGCTGTGACCATTGAGAATTGGAAATAATGCCGCTCAGTTACCGTTTACATCCGTGAAGCAAATCTGGAGGGCACGGGTACTATCCAAAGGTAAATGCGTACACTTCCAACCCGGGCATATCGGACTTGATTTCCAGCAGGCCATTTTTCGTCTGTTGCTGGTCAATCAATTCGTACAGAGTGTTTCGCCCGACAGTCAGAACACCCGCCGGCGCATCTTTACCAGCTTGATTGCCAACAGCTGCGCTATTCAGCCTGATCAAAACATGCGCTGGTTTTCCTGTGGATGTGCCCAGCACCAGGAACACCTTCCGCGCGTTGAAATGGAGACGTAACGCCGCCCCCTTTTCCCGTGCAACGATTTTCTCGGAGCCGATTTCCCAGTCGCCGTTCAGTGCCCATGCGTCTTCTGCCAATGAGTCGGGGAAACGGTAGGTTGCTGGTACATTGCGCACGACGTTTTCCTTGCCACCGAAGTTTTCCGCGCGGGCATAACCAAGATAGGTTTCCGGCGTCTGCTCGAACATTTTTGTCGGTTTGTCAGCGTGGATGATTGTAACCTTGTCTTTCAGTCCAAGCAGGGAACGAATATTATTTTCCGTGACCTCGTAGTGACCCTCTCCGAAATGGGTATAGACCACTTTACCTTCTTTGTTGATCAGATAATGCGCAGGCCAGTAAAGGTTGTTGAAATTGCTCCAGGTATCAAGGTTGTTATCGAGCGCCACGGGGTAGTGAATGCCGTATTGGGCAAGGGCAGTTTTGACATTGTCGAGCTTCTTCTCAAATTCAAATTCAGGCGAGTGGAATCCAATAATCACCAGACCCTGATCACGGTATTTTCTGTCCCACGCGATGATATAGGGAAGCGTGCGCACGCAGTTGATACACGAGTAGGTCCAAAAATCGATCAGCACGACTTTGCCTTTAAGGCTTTGCATCGTCAGCGGCGGGGAATTGAGCCAATCCTTGACCCCTGCGAATTCAGGCGCGTCATAGGGTACCACACCCTCCTGCAGTACCGATTCGCTGTGCGTTGGTTCAGTTCTATCAGCAGTAATCGGCGTCAGCAGCGATTGGGCCTCGACTCCGGTGGCGATGATGGCAACAGACACCAGAATCAGAACACCAAATGCTTTGCGCACCACCTCGGCATGACGCATGACAAACCCGAACTTACCCATGATCTTTCGTCCCATGATGGCGATAATCAGCATGGGCACCCCTGCGCCAACAGCAAATGCAAGAATAATGAGATTTCCAGCGAGATTGCTCTGCTGGCGTATAATCTGCACCAATACCGCGGCCAGGATGGGGCCAGCGCAGGGCGTCCATACCAAGCCGATCAGTGCACCAATCAGGATGCCGCTAGCCAGCCCTTCCTTCCCCACTCCAGCAAGCCGGTTGCCCAGATTTGCGGTGCCCTGCGTCAGCAGGCTGAATTTATCCGACAGCCTGGATGAAAGTAGCACCAGGCCAAACAAGGAGAGCAGGACCAGCGAAGCATACTTGATTACATCCAGATCGATACCAAGCAGCGCGATAATTTTTCGTGCAGCAATCGCAAAGATACTGAATGCCAGCACAAACCCGATGATGATGCCGTATGGCCTGCGTTTTCCACCATCAATCGAGGCTGCCAGAACCAACGGCAGGACGGGCAGAATGCATGGGGAAGCAATGAGTGCAAGGCCTTCCAGAAATGCCAGACCAATGTCAAAGGAATTCATGAATCACCCCCTCCCCTGAATAAACTTTAACGCCACGCCGTTGTTGCAATAGCGCAGACCCGTAGGCTGGGGACCGTCATTGAACACATGGCCTTGGTGACCTCCGCAACGCGCACAGTGATATTCGGTGCGAGACAAGATCAGTTGGTAGTCATTCCGGGGTTTGATATGGCTTGTCAGCCCATCGTAAAAACTGGGCCAACCCGTTCCGCTATCATATTTGAACTTTGACGGGAACAATTCCAGCCCGCAGGCGATGCAGGCGAATGTGCCCGCGCGCACCTCATGGTTGAGCGGACTGGTGAAAGGACGCTCGGTTCCATTCGAGCGCAGCACTTCGTATTGTTCCGGCGTGAGAAGTTTTTTCCACACCGCGTCACTTTCGTTGATTGTTTCGACAGGCTCCCCCGCATAGGAAGGCAATCCCAGAACAGGTAACAAAAGCGCACCGGCCCCACCGGTCGCCCATTTAAAAAAAGTACGTCTTTTCATGGTGACCTCCCAATGATCTGCAATTTTTGTATTTCGAATAAATCCGATATACCCATGGATTCGGCTCAGATGATTAATAAGTTACAAACGAACGGGAGTTCGATTGAAAATATTCTTTCAGGTCGATGTAACCTTTTTTTCTATCGCTTCGAATCTAATGGTGGAGATGCACTCTCCTCTTCCACTCAACTTTAAATAAAGGGAATCATCATGAATAAAACTCAGGCCATCCTCTCTGCTGCTATCGGCAGTCTCTTAGTCATGGGCTTGGTCAGCGGCAACGCCATGGCAGCAGACTCGAAAATGGAAAAATGTTTCGGAATCGCCAAAGCTGGCAAGAACGATTGCTCCAGTAACAAGAGCGCTCACTCTTGCGCCGGACAGGCAACCAAAGATGGCGACCCGTTGGATTTCGTCGCCGTCCCCAAAGGAACATGCGCCAAAATCGCCAACGGTTCAACCGAACCTGCGGGCGGGATGATGACCAGGTAATCAAGACGTCTGCAAGCCAAGAGCCCCTGTTTTGCAGGAATCGGCTTGCGGACGCCTCTTGAACAGGAGATACTGGAAAATTGCCCACCCTTGCTGAAACCAGACAATCTTTACCCTGTTATTAGGTAACCATTCCGATGTTACGGAAGTTCCCCCATCGCAAACGGCAGGTTACTATTCGCCTGTACGGTTCCCCAAAAGAAATCATCGAATGACGCAGAGCAGCGACGATAACTTTGCATCGCTAATGCAACAGTCCCTAAATGGCGATGCGCAGGCTTATGCCGTGCTGCTCAAGGAGACCGTATGCCTGTTGCGACCGTTTCTGGCAAGGCGACTAAGCCTTGGCAGCGATGTGGACGATGTGCTGCAGGAGGTACTGATCTCGATCCACAAGGCGCGCCATACCTATGACGGCAAACGTTCCTACAAACCTTGGATCTATGCCATTGCCAGATATCGCCTGCAGGACTATCTGCGCATGCACTACGCTGATCAGTTGCATCAGGCAGTCGATATCCTGGACGTGGAAAATATTCTGCACGAGGATGTCGCCGAATCTGCCTTCAGCTACGAATTCATCAAAGAGGATATCCAACGACTCCCCGAAAAACAGGCAGCCATCCTCCAATTAATGCATCAGGAAGGCTATACCGCAAAAGAAGTGGCTAAAAAACTAGGCATGAATGAATCAGCGGTCAAGGTCGCGGCCCATCGCGCCTACAAGTTGCTGAGACAGGGAGTGGAAAGATAATGGCAGACATCGAACAACTGGTTGCAATGCTGGCCCGTGACGCGGTAAAAGTCAAACCCGCGCCGCACCCTCTCATGCTGAGTCTGAAGTGGGTGGTGGCCACCACAGTCTATCTCGCCCTATCGCTGATGGTTTCCGGTCTGCGACCGGACTTGGCCAGCGCATTGCATCAACCGTGGTTTGTCGCTGAGATCCTCACATTGGGACTGACTTTCATCGCCACAACGTTAAGCGCCGCACTGTTGGCATTCCCCGACCTGCACCAGAAACGCACACTGGCGTTCTTGCCGCTGGGGATGTTCGCGCTGTTCATACTGTTGATGCTACTCGCCTGGCATGCTGACAAACCGCCTGCGCCACTTCCGGAACACAGTTTTGAATGCACGATCAGCATCATGCTGTTCTCGATTCTACCTGCCACCTGGACATTTTACGCCATGCGTAAATACGCCAGCACACACTACTATTTTGCCGGTAGCATTGCGCTGCTCTCCGCCTTCTGCGTCGGTGCGCTGTGGCTTCGCCTGCATGAAATCAACAATTCCATTACCCATGTCCTAGAGTGGCACTACTTGCCTATGCTGGGTGTCGGCCTGCTTGGACTATGGCTGGGAAAAATTCTTCTGAAGTGGTGATACGCAGTCTAGCGTAAGTTGTTCTGACTGGAATTTCGGTCTGCCCCCCCATGGATTTGTAACCAAATCCTGCGAAGTGCAGAATCCATAGGGGCAAAGTCGACTTATTGGTTCAATTGCCAGTCAATCCGGTTGACGCCGGGTAATACAGCCACTCGAATTCTCCGGTCAATCAACCTAACGTAAGGAATTCCCGGATGGAAAAGGAAAAAATGTTATCTCTGAACAACGATCCAATGGATTTCGTGACCCGTTCCCAAAGGGATCGACGACAAGATCGCCGTTGGTGCTCTGTAGTCGATGTGATGATGAAATTTCCCACGGTCAATTCATTGCCGCTTGCAGCCGGTATCGGCCTGCGAGCCCCCCATTATCGCGAAGTCCTGAATAGTCTACCCGGCTTGAACTGGGTGGAGGTGCATAGCGAGAATTTTTTTGGCGGCGGTGCACCGCTTCACACCTTGCTCAAGGTACGCGAGCATTACCCCGTCAGCCTGCATGGCGTCGGCATGGGACTCGCATCTGCCGCCGCCCTCGATGAAGAACATCTGGCTGCATTGGCGCGCCTGTGCGCCGACGTGCAACCCGCGGCCGTGTCCGAGCACCTGTGCTGGAATGCCGTTGCCAACACGGTAATCAACGACCTGCTGCCATTTCCCTACACGCGCGAAGCGCTGGCCCATGTGGCGAGCCGCGTGGATCAGGTGCAGGAGCGGCTGGGGCGGCAATTGTTGATCGAGAACCTGTCCAGCTACCTATCTTTTCCCCAACACGAGATGACTGAAGGCGAATTCCTCGCCGAACTGACCCGGCATACCGGCTGTGGCATCCTGTTCGATGTGGAAAATCTGTATGTGAACATGCGCAATCTCGGCGTCGATGCCCATGCCTTCATCAGCGCCATTCCTGCTGCTGCCGTGAAGGAATATCACCTGGCCGGATTTAGCTCGCGCGACGGCTGCCTGGTCGATACGCATGATCATCCCGTCTATCCCGAGGTGTGGGAATTGTATGAATCGGTATTGCGTCAGATCGGGCCGCGCCCGACCCTGATCGAGTGGGATAGCGACATTCCGGCATTGTCCGTGTTGATGGCCGAAGCGAACCGGGCGCAACAGAGAATCGATGCCTTGGAGACATGCCATGCTGAATAACGATCTGGCAGGATTCGCTCGCGCCATTGTGCACGGCGACCCCTTCTCCATTCGACTAGACGAGGACTATGCACAGTATTCTGCAGAAGTGGCCCTGGAGGTATACCGCAACAATTACCGCGGCAACCTGCACGATGCGCTGGCCGGCGCTTATCCGGTGGTGAAACAACTGGTTGGCGACGACTTCTTCCGCTTCATGGCCATAAAATTCATCACGCAATATCCCTCGCGCAACGCGAACCTGCATCGCTATGGTGCGGAGTTGGCGCAATTTGCCGTGACCTTCGAACCAGCAAAAGAACTCGTCTACCTACCGGATGTGGCACGGCTGGAATGGGCATGCCACCAAGCTTATTTTGCGGATGATGGAAAAATTCCGGACTTCAACGAACTGGCGCAGATCGCGTCTGCAGCCTACGCCGATTTGATCCTGCATCTGCACCCGTCGTGCCATCTTGTGCATTCCGGCTATCCCATCGTTGCCATCTGGAATGCGCACCAGCCTGGATGGCCTGATGATTTTCACATCGACTTGGGCAGCGGTCCCGTTGATGCGCTGGTCAGCCGCAACAACGATGTCGTGGCCGTGACCGAACTGGTGCCGGCAGATGCCGCATGGTTGCTGCTCATACAAGCGGGAGCAACGCTGGCAAACGCCACTGCCGAGACTCTGGTACGCCATCCCGATTTCGATCTGCGACTGGCACTACACAGATTGGTTGAACAAAACATCCTGGCAGGTTTTACTTTGGGAGCAACCTCATGAATGCACTGACACGCTTGGCAAAGTTCTATTACAGCGCTTCGCGCTTGCCGGAATTGCTGGCTCCGCTGCTGGATTTCGCGCTCCGGATGTATGTTTCGGATGTATTCTTCAAGTCCGGCCTGACCAAGATCAAAAGTTGGGACAGCACGCTGTATCTGTTCAGCGACGTCTATCAGGTGCCGCTACTTCCATCCGACTGGGCTGCCTACATGGCAACAAGCGGCGAACTGGGCTTGTCGGTGTTGTTGGCCCTGGGGTTGTTTGGACGCTTTGCTGCAGCGGGATTGTTCATCCTAAATGCAGTCGCTGCTTATTCGTATTCTTCGGGACTGAGTGAAGCGGGTCTGTTCCAGCATTTCGCTTGGGGCACCATGCTGGCCATGCTTTTGATACTGAGCCGGGGCAAGTGGTCGATTGACACCTGGTTTGAGAACCGTTTGCAATGAGTTGTGCAGGGAGTTTGGCATCAGTTCGGCGTAGTTCTTGATCCAACCAGACAACAAGAGACTGTAACGGTATAGGACGGCAGATTCAGGATGTTCGCTGGCACGAGCAGCATCGAACATGGCGTAATAGGCGCGGTTACATGCTCCGTCCGCATCCCGGGTTTCCAGCAGCACCCTTGCCGATACCGCCGCCTGGCATGCCTTTGCCATCAAGTCTTCCGCTTTCATAACCGAATTCTTTCACGATCAATATTGACCAGCAGACGAGGATTGGAATATGCATCGGGATGTTTCCATTCCTCTTTCCACATGAATTCCAGACACCCCGAGTCGCCAGCACCTGCGACGAAGAAACGCTAGAGTTGCTGAAAATTCTCGCGCTCGGCAATAGAAAGCACACCATCGTAACTGGTCAGTGTAGAATTTCATAACCGTGCCCCCCACTTTCGGCATCGGTCACGGCAACCCGAAATGACCGCACACATTTACCGAAATACCCTTTATCCAAAAAAAGATAAGGAACGATGATGTTCGGCTCTGCCAAAAAATATGAAGCCCAAATAGCCGCCCTGCAACAAGAGGTATTGCCGCTCAAGGCCGTGTACGATGCATTGAGGCGCAATGCGGCCATGATCGAATTTTCTATGGACGGCACGATCATCGAAGCGAGTGCCAGTTTCTGCAAAATCGTGGGCTATTCAGAGTCGGAAATCAGGGGAATGCACCACAGCAATCTGTGCGATCCTGATTACCCGAAGAGCCAGGAATATGCGAATTTCTGGTCACGGCTACGGCAAGGCGAATCGTTCAGTGGCAAGTTCAAGCGACTCAACCGGCAAGGTAAAACGATCTGGCTCGAGGCTACCTATTTTCCTGTGACAGACTTATCCGGAAAGCAGGACAAGGTCGTCAAGATTGCATCCGACTTGACGAAGCAGGTGCGGGAGGCCGAACATTTGCAAAACATAGCAACCGCGCTCGACCGTTCCATGGCGATGATCGAGTTCGACATGAATGGCACGGTCATCACGGCCAACGACAATTTTCTCAAGGTGATGGGCTATCACTTGGAAGAAATCCGGGGGCAGCATCACAGAATTTTCTGCCGAGACGCGTATGCCTCCAGTGCGGAATACCACCAGTTCTGGGAAAGACTGAACCGAGGGGAATATTTCAAGGGACAATACGAACGTGTCGCGAAGGATGGGCGTGCCGTCTGGCTCGAAGCCACCTACAATCCGATCAACGATATGAACGGGAAACCCTATCTCGTGATCAAGTTTGCATCGGACATCACGCAAAGAACGCTGCAGCATCAGGCTGAATCGAAAAGCGCTCATATGGCCTACGAAACCTCGCGCGAAACCGAGCAGGTTTCTTCCAACGGGGAAAAAATTATTCTGCAGGCGACGGAAAAGATGCGCGCCCTGTCGGAGCAGATCAAGAGTGCTGCGGAACAAGTCAGGGAACTCGGAACACAAACTTCGCGAATCACTTCGATCGTCAACACGATTAAGGAAATTGCCGACCAGACCAACCTGCTGGCGCTCAATGCAGCAATTGAGGCCGCGCGCGCCGGCGAATCGGGGCGCGGATTTGCTGTGGTGGCCGACGAGGTCAGGAAACTTGCCGAGCGTACCAGCGGTTCAACAAAAGAAATTTCCGAGATGATTGCGCGTATCCAATCGGAAAGCGATTCGGTCACAAGCAGCATGGAGAGCAGCCTAGCCGAGGTTGAGGAAGGAGTGCATCTCGCAAACGGGGCGGGAGTGGCGATCCATCAGATCCGTACCGGGGCGTTAAAAGTAGTGGAAGCCGTGCAGCAATTTTTCTCGACGCTGAAGGTATAGAATCCGAAAAAAGATACCCAGAGGAGTCCAAAATGCAATGATGAAGAATCCGGAATGGTCCGTTCAAGTATCGTATGCTGAGGCCCCCTCAGGAATATCCGCTTTGAGCATTGACGTATTAGCAGGTGGCGCTCCCGTTGCAGGATTCCCCTCCGGGGCATCCCGTGGTCTGTTCTTCCCGCACCGGAATGAGGTTAAACGAACTCAATTTTCATGAACATCATTTAATTAGGTCTGATTATGCCAACAGCCTCTGAAAATTCGTCTGTTCATCACCATTGTCATCGTTGTCGGGATACTGAGCCTCTCGACTTTGACTTTTCCTATGCCTATCAACCCATCGTTGATTTTCGTCATCGGCGGATATTCGCCCATGAGGCGTTGGTTAGGGGCTGTCACGGAGAATCTGCCGGTTTTGTGTTGGCCAAAGTCAATGACGACAACCGCTACCGTTTCGATCAAACCTGCCGTTGCAAGGCGGTGGAAGGTGCGGCCCGATTGGGGATTCAGGAGTTTTTGTCCATTAATTTCCTGCCCAATGCCGTGTATGAACCGGGAGCATGCATACGCTCCACCTTTGAGGCGGCACAACGCTTTGGTTTTCCAAAGGAAAAAATTATCTTTGAAGTCGTTGAGGGGGAAAACGTCTCGGATCGCCCTCATTTAATTAATATCTTCCAGGAATACCGGCGCTTTGGTTTCAAAACGGCCATCGACGATTTCGGCGCTGGGTATGCCGGATTGAATTTGCTGGCCGACTTTCAGCCGGATATTATCAAAATCGACATGGAACTAGTGCGCGATATCCATCTTCACCCTCCCAAACAGGCTATTGTGGAGGGCATTGTGCACATAGGCCACCGATTGAATATCAAGGTGCTGGCTGAAGGGGTGGAATCCATCGCTGAACGCGATTTTCTACTGACCACTGGCATTAATTATTTTCAGGGTTATCTGTTTTGCAAACCCGCCTTTGAAGCCGTCGGAGTCATCGATCCGGCAGCTTTAGCAGGGTGTTGAAAAAGGCCGGATTGGTACCCTCTT
The DNA here is from genome assembly GCA_021795795.1 of Pseudomonadota bacterium. The sequence goes on from JAJYPA010000291.1 coordinate 9,597, forward strand.
TCGAGGGCGTTTTCGTTTG
>JAJYPA010000022.1 GCA_021795795.1 Pseudomonadota bacterium
ACTCGCCCGAAGCAAGCCTGTTCGGCTGGCGTGCCAGGGTCAAATACAATAAACCGGACTAAGTATGTAGAACTGCCTGTAGAGGGCTTGCGGACGCGGGTTCGATTCCCGCCGCCTCCACCAATAACATAAGGTCAACGCTTATCCGTTGGCCTTATTTTTTGCGTATCGTCGCGTATCCGTGGGGGTTCGTGCTAACTCTTGCGGACTTCAACCCGCGCCATCCAGTCACGGTTTGGCCACGTTTTTCTCTCTCCGGGCCAGAATTCTCCGCTGCCTTGGCGGATAAAAAATCACGAAGTCCGCAAGCCGAAAAAATTATATCGAGTAATTTCAATCAATTACACGTTTACTCGGGAGAACGGTTTGATTGGAGAATTGGTAGGCGGTGGGGATATGTGCTGCCGGTTACCGGACCTTGCCCAATTCACACTCCCGACCCTGAAGAGACAGTCGTCGTCTCGTTGGTCCAGCGGCTGGTTTCTGAGTGGACCTGCCTTACATGGCAGAGACTGACTGCGAACTACTCGGCCAAAACGATCGGTCACACCAGACTCGGTTGAATTAGTCCTGGATGTCGGCTTTACGGCAGGCAGCTGGGAAGGCACTATAGCCGCTGCGTGCCAATTTCAGACGGTCACTCTGCCCCACAAGTCCGCCACTCGATGGGCTGCATTACTTAGAACCCAGACGATAAACTTGGGTGAAATTCAGTCAAGCCAGCACATGAATTGCATGAACTGCTGGCACTGAGTATACTGGATCCTAATCATCGGAGATGGCATTCCTCCGCATAACCGCCCTTAGGGCTGATGATGCCTACTGGTTTCCCGGAACGGGAAGGGGTAGGCATTTCGGCTTTTTCTTCGTTCCGGCCTCGAATTTGCATGAAAGGAACGAAATGGGATTATACGGTTTTATTTCAGTCGGCATAGGCGCTGCCATCGGCGCATGGCTCAGATGGTGGCTTGGCGTCATGCTCAACCCACTCTTTCCCACGCTGCCCCCTGGAACGCTTGCTGCCAACCTGCTGGGCGGTTATCTAATCGGCCTTGCCGTCGCTTTCTTTGCGCAACACCCTGGTTTGTCACCCGAGATCAGGCTTCTTGTCGTCACGGGCTTTCTCGGCGGGTTGACAACCTTTTCGACATTCTCGGCCGAAGTGGTGACGCTCTTTTCCAGATCAGAATATATTTGGGGAAGCATCGAGGCCGGAGTACATCTCTTAGGATCTTTCGCCATGACTGCGCTCGGCATGATGACGATCAGTCTGCTCAGGAATGGCGGGAAATCGTGAAAGAATGCCCATTCTGCAAGCTTGAAGGGATCCTTTTCCGTAACGAGCTGGCGCATGTCCGCGAAGACAAGTTTCCGGTCAGTCGAGGCCATCTGCTCGTTATCCCCGATCGCCATATATCGGATTATTTCGATACAACGTGGGAGGAAAAGATGGCGATGAACGCCTTGCTCGAAAAAGCCAGGCGACACCTCGATAGCCATCATCGTCCGGATGGCTACAACATAGGTATCAACGTCGGCACATTTGCAGGACAGACGATCCCGCATGTCCATATTCACCTGATTCCGCGCTACAAGGGCGATATGCTTGATCCGCGCGGCGGAGTAAGGGGTGTCATTCCAGAAAAGCAATCTTATTGAAAGGGAGTTCGCATGAAAGGAACCTATCTCAAATTCTACGTCCATGAAAGCCAGCATCACCACCACATCCTGCTCTACGAATGGCTGCTGGAAGAGGCGAAGAAGCTTGGCATCCAGGGCGGTTCCGCATTCAAGGCCGTCGCTGGTTTCGGAAGGCACGGTGTGCTGCACGAGGACCATTTTTTCGAGCTTGCCGGGGATCTTCCCCTCGAAGTCGTTTTCGTGGTCAGCGATGAACAGGCAGAACGCTTGATCGAACTGATCCGAGGAGAGAAAATTCAGCTTTTTTACGTCAGCATGCCTGCAGAATTCGGAATATTGAATGGCAGCTGATGCGTACTGTCCAAACTGCTTTACCATGATCCCTGTCGGGGTTTCGGTTTGCCCTATATGTTCGGTTGTCATCTCAGACATTTCGGGCATGGATTTCAGCGACAAGCTCCTTCATGCGCTAGAGCATCCGCTCGACGACGTGCGCATGCGTGCCATCATCGCGCTCGGTTTGCGGGGCGAAGAAGGGACTGCCTTGCCAATGGCAGAATGCGCTTTGCGCCATCCCATGAATATCGAGGAAGGGTTGGAAGTGGTCGAAAGGCTGAAGAACTTCGCGCCATTCCCCGAGGTTTTTTCTGCGCTCGGGATACTGGCGAATCACGAAGCGCATGCAGTACAGGAGGCAGCAACCAAGGCGATGCAATTTTTTGGTTACAGGTAGCTTGGGTTCAGGTTTGCATGCTTTACATACCCTCGGTTCCCCAATCCGCCAAGAGAACGGCCGCGCCGGAAGAATGCGAGCCAGTCAGTCGATGGGCACCTTCACTCGGAAACCTGCTATTGGTGCCAAGTGACGAGGAATGACGGCATTGGGTCGATAGGGTGAGCTCGCCAATGTCCGCTGCCGGGCTGCTCAGTTTTTAGCACACCAAGAAATTTTCCTTGCGCTGGAGCGGCCCTTCGCCATAGTCGGTAGCCGACCCATTTGAGACATTCAGCTTGCATTTTAGAATGTGCTCGTGTCGAATAGAATCGCCGTCGTTATCGCCGCAACTACTCCGCTGTGCATTCCTGTCTTCATGATTCTTTCATTTTGGCAGTAGAGACTTTATGCATAGTGGCATCGTGCACATCGCGATGACAGGCGCATCCTTCACCATGTGCTGCTGCGACTAGCTCTTGGAGAATGCCGCATTCACTCGCGATATGGTTGGTATCGCAACTACTACGCAAAGCAGTCAATTGTCGCTCCAGTGCTCGCATACTTTTCAGTCGCGCCCGCACCCGAGACAGTTGCGCGTCGATCAGCCCGTCAATATCACCGCAGTCTGCGCCAGGATTCGCCACGAATTCCAGCAGTCGTTTGATATCCGCCAACGGTATATCAAGCGCTCGGCAATGGCGTATGAAGGCTAGCCGTTCCAAGTGTTCCTGGCCATATGCGCGGTATCCGTTACTGCTGCGTGTCGGATTGGGCAGCAGCCCGGCTTTTTCATAGTAGCGGATTGTCTCGATGTCAACGCCGGTAGCCTGCCCCAGTTCGCCTATGCGCATGGCACTTCCCATAACAGCTCCTTAAAGACGAATAAATGTTTCTGATAATACACGCTTGACCCCGGAGTTACTACAGGGTGTGTAATCCAACCTTGGCTGTCGCTTCCCACATGCAACGCATGTGCGACGCGTAACTTTGTTGAAAGGTAAATATCAATGTCAGGCTCTCATTCCCATGTTGTGACAATATCCGGCAAGCAATTGTGGGTTGCAACCTGTCTTACGTTCGCTTTTTGTCTGGGCGAGGCGGCAATGGGTTATTTCTCCAACAGTCTGGCGCTGATGGCAGATGCGGGTCACAATTTTGCAGATGCGCTGGCTTTGGCGCTCTCTGCCTTCGCCATATGGATGGCAACAAAGCCTGCTGACAGTAAACGGACTTTTGGCTACCACCGCGTTGGCATTCTTGCCGCTTTAGTAAACGCCGCCGGTTTAGTCGTGATGGCTGGGGCAATCTTCTGGGAGGCTTTGCAACGCCTATCCTCCCCCGAGGCAGTCCGGAGCGGACCGATGATTTGGGTGGCACTCCTAGCCATCATCTTGAATTCGGGCATTGCGTGGTGGTTGTTCAGGGCTGCAAAAGAAGACCTGAATATCCGAGGCGCCTATATGCACATGGTTGGCGATGCTGCGGCCTCTTTCGGTGTCGTCATTGCTGGCATCATTATCGCACTGACGGGTGCCTATATTGCTGATCCTATCGTTTCCATCCTATTCGCAGCCTTAGTCTTGTGGAGTTCGTGGGGTATCCTCACTGAATCTATTTACATACTGTTGGAGGCAATGCCAGCAGGCTTGGACTTGGCGAAAGTCGAGCAAGCAATTCGTGGTGTGGAGGGAGTCCTCGACACGCATGATATACACGTATGGACGGTCTCTTCAGGCTTGATTGCGGGAAGTTGCCACATCGTGGTGGCAGATCAGAGCGTAACTAACAGCCAGAAAATTCATCAGAATGTAGCGCACATGCTGGAACATGATTTCAGGATCAGCCACTGTACGATTCAAGTCGAGGTCGATGATTGTGGAGGACATGAGCACAAGGCACACAGCGAGCATCACCATCACCACGGACATGCCCACTAAACCCAAAGCAAGTTACTTCAAATGTTGGCGGCAATTTGTCCGCGACCGTCTGTTATTGGCACAGAGCACTCATTCTCCACCGCGAACTGCCAGCCGTAAACCGGCCCTTCGCGCATCCTACCCAAACTTCGGTATTCATATCAGTGCGGAAGGGAGGTCTGCGCGGCACGATTCATTTTTTCAAAGCCATACCAGCGGTGGGTCAGCAGCCAGTTCCAGCAGCGTGATGTTGTCCGGCAGGGTGTCGTCCAGAATCGCCGCAACCGTCCATGGCGGCAGCATGGTCAGGTTGATCATACGGCTGACGTAGCTGTTGTCCAACCCCTCCCGAGCCGCCAGTTCACGCATTGTTTGCACCTCACCCGATTCCAGCATGGCCAGCCAGCGATGGCCTCTGGCCAGAGCCAGCTGAAGCGGCGTGGTGGCAGTGTCCCAGGGTCTGGTTTTGATTGTTTCCCCGTTGGGTAGCGTAACCAGTTTTCGCCCACTGCGCCGCTTGATCTGGATCGGCACTGACAAGGTCAGCCGGCCATCGCTGGCCTCAACGATGTCGGGCTCGCCCGTCTTCTGGATGCGGATCTCGCTCATGCCAAGGCCTCCTCGGGCGGGGTAACGTCCGCTGGTTGCAGTTCAAGCACCAGACGCTCGATGCCATTTGCGCGCAGCCGCACCTCGAGGTCATTGGGCGACACGATGACTTTCTCCACCAAAAGCCTGACGATCCTGGATTGCTCAGCCGGGAAAAGCTGCTCCCAAATCACGTCGAGCCTGGTCATGGCCACGGTGATTTTGGCTTCGTCCAGGGTGGGATCGAGTTTTATCGCATGCGGTAGCATGTCACGCAAGAGTTCCGGCGCACGCAGCACCGTCCGCAGTTGCTCCAGTACCGCCGATTCGAGCTCTGCCGCTGGCAAGCGCGGCAGACCTGACGCACCGGCGTGCTCCTTGGCATCTCGTTGTGGCACATAGTATCGATACCGACGGCCATTCTTTTTCGTGGTGTGCCAAGGTGACAAGGCACGACCATCGTTGCCGAAAACGATGCCCTTGAGCAGATATGGCACAGTCGCTCGCGTCGCATTGCCGCGCACCCTGCCATTGGTAGCCAGAATTGCATGGACGTTGTCCCAGAGTTCCCGGTCAATGATGGGTAGATGCTCGGCTGGATACCACTGCTCCTTGTGGCGCAGTTCCCCAAGGTAGGTCCGATTGCCAAGCATCTTGTAGATCAGGCTCTTGTCGATCGGCTTGCCTTCCCTGACCTTGCCGTCCTGCGTAGTCCATGCCTTTGAGGTCACCCCGTCAAGGCGCAATTCCTTTACCAGCAAGGTCGAGGAACCAAGTTCGACAAAGCGCTGGAAGATGTGACGAACAATCTTGGCTTCGCGTTCGTTGGGCACCAGTCGCCGGTTCTCGACGTCGTAGCCGATTGGCGGTACGCCGCCCATCCACATGCCCTTGCGTTTGCTGGCCGCAAATTTGTCACGGATGCGCTCGCCGGTGACCTCACGCTCGAACTGGGCGAAGGATAGCAGGATGTTCAGCATCAACCGGCCCATCGAGGTCGTCGTGTTGAACTGCTGGGTAACGGAAACGAACGACACGCCATGGCGCTCGAACACCTCAACCATCTTTGAAAAGTCAGTCAAACTGCGCGTCAACCGGTCAATCTTGTAAATCACGACCACATCGATCTTGCCGTCCTCAATGTCCGCCATCAGACGCTTGAGTGCTGGCCGTTCCATGTTGCCGCCGGAAAATGCAGGGTCATCGTAATCGTCTGCCACCGGAATCCAGCCTTCTGCACGCTGGCTGGCGATGTAGGCATGACCGGCGTCCCGCTGGGCGTCGATCGAGTTGTATTCCTGATCAAGTCCTTCGTCGGTGGATTTGCGCGTATATACCGCACAGCGCATACGGCGCTTCAGAACTTCGCTCATCGACGACCTCCTTTCTTGGAAGTGACTTTGGACGTGGCTGGTGGTTTGAGCCCGAAGAACAATGGACCAGACCACCGTGTCCCGGTGATCTCCCGTGCAATCATGGAGAGGCTTGGGTACATGCGCCCCTGAAAGTCGTATTGGCCATCGGGGGTTACTATGACTCGGTGACTCACTCCCTTGTATTCTCGGGTCAGCACCGTACCTGCGACTGGGCGGTGATCGCGATCGCGCTTTTTGTTCTGGCCCGTTTCTATGATGGTTTTGATGCGGCGGTCATTTCGGTCCATCAGGTTCCGATCAACTTTGCGAAACTCGATCTCCTGCAGCCGATAGGCAATACGCCGTTCCAGGAACTGGCGGTTGTGCGTTGGCGTCTCACCGCCGTACAGGCGCTTCCACAATGCCTTGATTGCCGTCATGTCCAGGCTCGGCAATTGGGTGATTTGCGCCACCACCGAGGGTGGCGTGACGAAGGGATGGGTTTTCTGGCTCATGGGATCTCCTTTCTCATGGATGGGTTGGAGACCTTATGAACGCTTCGTTCAGGCGGAATAGCAAGTTCAAACTCGCTCTCTGATGCGTCATTTTGCGGCGGCGATTTGATCCTGGCGATCCCGCGCGCCAGCAGTTTGGCAACCTCCAGCCGACGCTGCTCGGCCGTCATCCGATCCGGCGGGGTTTGGTTCACATCCATCATTTGGGTAGCACTCCTTCCGTCATCAAACTCATTGATGCGGAAATTGTGCTGGTGAAACCCACTCGATGCCATGAGGGAATTTCAAGGGCGTGCGTGCGGCTACGAACTATTTCAAAACGCCCGGATCTGATTGCCTAACGTCTGTCTGGAAACTGTCCGTTTCGGATGAATCGATCAAAGGTATCTTCTTCACCCTCTTCGGCATCATGCTGAGGCCGTTGCCATTCGGCATCAGGCATCAATAACAGTGTCAGCGTGTAATCGTACTGACCTGCCGCACGAGTCATTTCGGTAATCTGCATGCTGGACGGCTCGCGGGAAAACCATGACTGCGCCCGGCCCGTGCGGCTATCGGCCATGTCAAAGGCGTTGTGGCTGTGCGCCAAGGCATCGCGGGGCAACTCGATAGTGTTTCGCCGGGTTGCAAAATAGGCTCCGGACCTGAGCGCCGCCATATTCGATTTGGCCCACAGCATGTGGTCGTCGCGGCTTGCTACCAGGACAGCACGTTTGGGCGCGATTTCGGTCCAGCGTAAGGCGGCAGCAGTCAGCGACACGCCATAGCGGTCGGCACAATGCCCCAACAGGTCGAAGCTGATCGGTTGTCCGTCGACCTGCCGCCTGAAATCATCCAATGGCATCAACAGGGTCGATGCGAAAAGATCTGCTTCGGCCTCGATGTCCCGTTCGTTGTTGTCACCTGTCTCGATGTCACCGTCACCACATTCAAAAAGTTCCTGCTGATTACGATGCAGGATATAGTGGCCGAACTCATGCGCGATCGTGAAGCGCTTGCGGCCCTCTGATGGAGTGGCGCTGTTGTAGAGGATCAGCCACTTCGACCGCGCTTTGTTCGATTTCAGCAGCCCATCAAAACCATCCAAGTCTTCGCCTTGGATCTTATCAATTGGCGAGTCTGCGAAGCACTGACGCGAATATTCCAGCGCCAGTTCATCCACCTTGACCGGAAACCGATCCGTCCCGAGCACCGTGTTGAGCATGGTCGAGATACGGTTGGCCTCAGCCATGGGCTTTTTCGCATCCGTCATTCGTCTTCCCATGCATCCAGGATTTTTCGGATTTTTTTCTTGTCCGGCTCGGACATGGCTTTGAACTTGCGGAAAAATGCTTCATCCAGCACGGCCTCATCCGGCGTGGCCGAGGATTGAGTGAGCAGGAACTCAGTAGTGACATCGAGCACCGCCGCAATCTTGCTGATTTTCTCAGCCGACGGTTTCGGATCTTCCTTGTTCTCTAACTCCCAAATGTAGCTCTTGCTGGATTCTGTCAATTCGGCCAGTTGTTCAAGGCTAAGCTTCTTTTGCTTTCGCAGTGCGTGAATTTTGTCGCCCAAGGGGGATGGCACTGTTTTCTCCTCAGTAGTCTGATTTAGTCCGCAAATAATACCACCACGCCGAACGAATATGTACCTGCTTGACAAACCCATACCCGACCATCAATAATTGCGATCGTTCGGTACGCCGAACGCTATCGGTCTGTAAATCCCCAACATGTTGACGGGGTGCTCTGGGCTGGTGCCAACCCGATCAACGCCTTGCAAAGGGGAATGACAATGAACGATGCTGAAAATCTGTCCAAACTGCTCGGTCACCTGCCGCCGGCAGTATTCCGTGATTTCATGGTGAGTGAATTCAGTCTGATCATGCCAGACATGGATAAGGCCCAGGCAAAGCGAGAGCAGCGCGCGACGATGGAGGCCGTCATTTCGTCCCTTGGTGTGGGCGCACGACAGAAAATCGAGGAAGTGGCCGAGCGCATCATTCTCTTGTCGGATGGCGCCGGGCAAGACGTCATCGAAGGCATAAGCCAAGACATCTTCGATGACAATGACAAGGTCGAATTTGCGGCAATACGCAACCAGTATGAGCGCGCCCTCTGGCTGTACATCCATGCACCCGCATTGTTCGAGGAAGCGTTTAATGCCCGGCAGGCGGATGTCTTCCGGCAAAGCGCATCTTGCTACTCAGGCTACGTTGCGCCCAAAGACCTCACTGTCTTGGAGGACGCGGCAGCACGCCAGGCTTTCCACCAGGCCGTCGCCAAGCAACTCGGCTGTGCTGAGGATGCTGTCGCCGTGCAGGTTTTCAAGCGGCTGCGACCCGACACGCTCACGGGCGAGGAAGTGGATCTTTATCAGGTCAGCGTACATCACAACCAACCTCCGGAGATTGTCGATTGCGTCCAGGCCAGCGAGTTGGTCCCGCAAGAGGTGATCCGGGCAGTGTCTTCCCACATCACATATGAGCCGGCCAATGGACATCTGGAGGTGCTGTCCAAAGACACCGACGGTCGCGAGGCCCTGGCACGCATCATGGCGGATTCGCTTCTGCAATCGCCAATTACCGGCGATAAAATCCCACTGAAGCAGTATGACTACCAGAGCCTGGCTGCGCCACGCATCTTCGATCTGTCAGATGAGAATGTGGCATCAGTCAAAGTGATCGAACTCGGCTATACGCTGGCCAACCATCGTTCCTTGCTGGTGAAGATCTGGTCGAAGGACGTTGATGACATCTACACCGCAGCACGTTCACTGATCTCCTCGTCGTTTGATTTCCGCCATCACCAGATCAACTACGCCAAGTTGTCGATCCGCATCAAGAAGGTCGGCAAGGAACGGGCGCGCACGATCAGCGTCATCCTGCGTGACGACAACAGGTGCAACATCAAGACCAAGCGGGAAAAGGATCGGGCGCTGTGCGACCGCCTGCTGGCCAAGTGGCATTTGGTGAAGGAGATCAGTGATGTCGAAGATGAGCCTGCGGACGCGCTCGCTGCTTGAACTGATCGATCTTTTTGAACGGTCGGCCCACGGCATTGCCGATGGGGATGGCCAGCGGCTACAAGGTGTGCCCGGTTGGGAACTGTCTCGATGTACTGCACTTTCCAATCGGGAAATGGGACAATGGACAGAGCGTCTTGGTTATGCCGGTTTTTACCCGGCAACCAAGGGTGATGAACACCTGCCAGTCGAGATCGAGGAAGACGATAACCCGGAACGCTATCGTTACCGGTGCCCCGAGACATTTCGCACAAAATACGTCTCTGCCGATCTGGTGGCGGTTCATGCTGTCACGACCGCCAAACTGTTGAGCTACTTGGCGGATCTGTTGGCGATTCCACAGGCTCACCGACGCGGCATCGCGACGCCGGCAATCGATGGTGTTTTGTGGACTCTCGGCAAGATGCGCATCGGCGATGCACAGGTCGATGTTTGGTTGGCGCGTGGCCTGATTACATCCATCGACCAGGTCTTTGCACATTTCCATGCGGCGTCATTACCCGACCAAGGTTTGATCTTCACAACTGGCCAAACTCTGCCAGGAATCATCCCTCCACCCCGGAGCTATCGCATTATTCCAATCGCCGGCGTTCTGTTGGATCATGCGATCAAGCCATATATCGATGTCGACCTGATCCATCGCTTGCTGGTAGCACCAGTAGGCAGCAAGGTAGAAAAGTCCCTCCCGGTTCGCTTCGACCCATACACCAATACGCTCGTCATCGCCACCAAGGCCGACAAGCCTTGGACTATCAAAGGCCCCAAACAGGTGGCTGTAGTCAAATATCTGGTCGAACAGTTCGAAAATGGTCGCACTCGAGTTAGTGCGGGAGAAATTTTGGTTGCTGCACACGGTTCAAGGGAGGCTGCACGCGGCAAGCGGGTTCCGAGCATCTTCAGCAGTAACAGCCAGTGGCTCGACTACATCGAACATGACGACGATGGGTATGGCATCAAATTGGAATAAGTCAGAACCAGGATTCAACACCTCGCACAACCGCCTTCGGGCGGTTTTTTGCTTTCTGGAGTCCGTTTTTCCCTGTTTTAGCTGATCCCATACATCAGCCCGTACATGGCGGTGGCTGATGCCCGTACATACCAAATTTGAAAATGCCCTCACGTTTTCGCAATCACTTGAAAGGAGAAAAACGTGAGTGTCAAACATCTCAACCAACGCCAATTGGCCGACCGTTGGGGCCTCAGCGAAGCAAGTCTAGAACGCTGGCGCTCTGAAGGAATCGGGCCTGTCTTTCTGAAAATCCAGGGACGAGTCTTGTATCGGATCGAGGATATCGAATCGTACGAAGCGGACTGTCTGCGCAAAAGTACATCCGAACGTGCCATTGCAGGAGGTGCAGCATGAGCGACCTCGTGATCAATACTGGTTCACTACCAGAACTCTCCGTCACCCAGCTTGCTGCCATGCCGCAGCAACAACTGCAGGAGTTTGATCTGTCGCTCAACATTCTGGCGACCTGGATCAAGCAGTCGCGGGACCGTCTCAATACCGCTCTGGATCAGCGCTACAACGAGCAGGCCAGGCAGACCTTGCAAGAGTCCGGACGGGATTTCGGTGTATGTCATCTCGACGATGGCTCTTTACGAATCACGGTCGACATCCCCAAGCGGGTGCAATGGGATCAGACGCAACTTGCCGAGATCGCCCATCGCATCGCGGCTTCCGGCGACAACGTCAGCGACTACATCGACGTCGAGTACTCAGTTTCAGAATCCCGTTTCAACGCCTGGCCATCGACCCTCAAGGAAACATTCGCAAAGGCACGCACCGTCAAACCCGGCAAGGCCAGCTACCGCCTTGCCCTCGTACAGGGGAACCCAGCATGAAAACCCAAACCCTGCATCAGGACTTGCAACAAAAGCTCGGAAGCTGCGTCGGAGAGCATCTCAGCACCAGCATTCGTTACGAGGATCGCTACGGCAATGTCGTGGAGAAGCCCTTGATGGATGCCACACTCGACGAAGTTGCATTCGCGATCCAGACCTTGTGCCGTGAAAGCTCGGCCATCCATCGCCGCCGCAACGCGCTGGAAACTCTCTATACGCTGGCACGCGAGCATACCTGCCACGGTGCCGAAACCATCGGCTCAATCGCTGCGGAGGTGACGAAATGAGCAATATCGTTGCCTTTGACTTTGAATCGCACAACGTCCGGGTAGTCGTTGGCCATGATGGCGAACCGATGTTCGTTGCGGCAGATCTGCTCTCAACCCTGAATCTCGACCGCAAGGCGTTGGAGCGCTTGGACGATGACGAAAAGGGGGTGAGTTCAATTCACACCCCTGGCGGTAATCAGGAAATGTCGGTGGTCAACGAGTCCGGCCTGTACAACCTGGTGCTAGGCAGCCGCAAACCTGAAGCCAAACGCTTCAAGCGCTGGGTTACGCACGAAGTGTTGCCCTCGATCCGCAAGACCGGAAGTTATGCGGTACCCGGCTCGGTTGCCGCACTGCCTGCGCCCACCCAGGATCGCGTGCATGCCATCCTGATGATCGGCGAGGCTGTTGCCAAAGTACCTGGCGTCAAAGCCGGTATCGCCATGGCTGCGACGCTCACCTGCATCCATGACAACACCGGGCTGGCCATTGAGCACCTGCGGCGCGCGCTGCCGGTGTCCAAGGAGCCGATCTGCAGTCTGAATCCGACACAACTCGGTGAGCGGCTTGGATTGTCGGCCAGATCGGTCAACCTGCGCCTCCAATCCCATGGCTTCCAGTTCAAGAACGACCGCGACGAGTGGGAACTGACCGAGTCCGGCAAATGCTGGGCGGAGGCGCTGCCGTATTCGCGCAACGGTCATTCCGGTTACCAGATTTTATGGAATCCGGAAGTCGTCGACGTAATCAGGGAGGCCGCATGATGAGCCTTCCCATTATCTCCGCTGATCAGCGTCGTGCCGAAAAGCGTGGCGTGAAAATGGCCTTGCTTGGCAAAAGTGGCATCGGCAAGACCACCCAGCTCAAAACACTGAGCACAGATACCACGCTGTTCATCGATCTGGAGGCGGGCGATCTGGCGGTTGCCGACTGGAATGGCGACACCATCCGTCCGCGCACCTGGCCGGAGTTCCGTGATCTGGTGGTGTTCCTGGCAGGCCCCAATCCGGCGCTGCCCGCCGATCAGCCGTTCTCGCAGGCGCACTTCGATCATGTCTGCCAGGCCTACGGCGAGCCAACTCAACTGGCGAAGTACCAGACCTACTTCTGCGATTCGATCACGGCGCTGTCCCGCCTGTGCTTCACCTGGGCCAAGGCACAACCGGCGGCGTATTCCGAGCGCACCGGCAAGCCGGATAGCCGGGGCGCCTACGGATTGCTCGGGCAGGAAATGATCACGGCACTCACCCACCTGCAGCATGCACGGGGCAAGAACGTGGTGTTCGTCGCCATCCTCGACGAGAAGATCGACGACTTCAACCGCAAGGTGTTCGTGCCGCAGATCGAGGGCAGCAAAACCGCGCTCGAGTTACCCGGCATCGTCGACGAGGTCGTCACCCTTGCCGAACTCAAGGCCGAGGACGGCACGAGTTACCGCGCTTTCATCTGCCAAACCATCAATCCATGGGGATTCCCGGCCAAGGACCGCTCCGGTCGGCTGGACGTGCAGGAAGAACCCCACCTCGGACGGCTGATCGCCAAGTGCGCAGCCGCCACCCCAACAGACAAGGAATAAATCATGAGCATGAACTGGAACGATTTCAACGACGCAGAACAACAAACCTCTTTCGACTTGATTCCGAAAGGCACGCTGGCGAAAGTCAGAATGACCTTGAAGCCCGGTGGGCACGACGATGCCGCGCGCGGCTGGACCGATGGTTACGCCACCGAGAGCTTCGACACCGGCTCGGTCTATCTTGCCGCCGAGTTCGTGGTGCTGGACGGGGAATATGCCAAGCGCAAGCTGTGGTCGAACATCGGGCTCCACTCTCCCAAAGGAGATGCCTGGGCCAACATGGGGCGCACCTTCATTCGTGCCGTGCTCAATTCGGCCTATGGGGTGCTTCCCTCCGATCAGTCGCCAGAGGCACAAAACGCTCGTCGCATCGGAAGTTTCAGCGCACTCGACGGAATCGAGTTCGTCGCGCGCATCGATGTCGAGAAGGACAGCAAGGGCGAGAACCGCAACGTGATCAAACTGGCCATCGAGCCAGATCACAAGGACTACGCGGCACTGATTGGATCAGCGCCCAAAGCGCTGACCGGTGGCGGCAGTTCCGGGACGCCGGCGCAGGCAGCCCCAGCCTATGCAGCCCCGCAGCGTCCCATCTCAACCAGCAAGCCCGCTTGGGCGCAATGAGGAGGGATCGTGAAATGTTGGATTTGTTCACGCGAGGCGCTTGGCTTTGGAATCACCGACACGCGGTATTCCATCGCCGACCCCAGGCGCTACCCGGTCAACTGGGTGTTCTGCTCAAAACGGTGTCAGGACGCATTCCATCGGTTCTACAACCTGCGCATCGACGCGGAGGAGAAGGGAAAGGAGCGTCCCATGATTGATGCGACCGAATACGAACAGGCCGCTATCCGCCGTTGCCTGAAGGCGTTCGGCGAAGCGGCAGGTGAAATCGGCTTCGACAAACCCCTTGGCCAGTACAGCGAATCTGAGGCGCTCAAGGTATGCGATGCAATCGTTTCCTGCTTCACCGACGCCATGGCCGAACAGCATGCATCGACCGCATTCCCCGCTGTGCGGGGGTTGCCGAATGTGGTGCAGGATCCGTTCGCCGATCTCGAGAGCGATCTGCCCTGGGAGGATTCAGTCTCCCAGAAAGGCGGTGCGTGATGCTGGATTTCAATCACCGCCCGAAAGTGCATGAGGTCGTGACGGCACACATCGATGTGGCACTCACCGCCGAACGTGCGGGACAGGAACGGCGCACCTACCTTGGCGCATCCCGTCTGGGTGTGGCCTGCGACCGGGCGCTGCAATACGAGTTTTCCGGAGCGCCTGCCGATCCAGATCGTGACTTCGATGGCCGTGTGCTGCGGATATTCGAGGTGGGCCATGTGCTGGAAGATCTGGCGATCCGCTGGCTGCGCCTGTCCGGGTTCGACCTCTACACCCGTACCCGTTCGGGAGGCCAGTTCGGATTCTCGGTGTGTGACGGGCTGATTCAGGGACACGTCGACGGCATCGTTATGGCGGCACCTGCCGATCTCGGCTGGACGTTTCCGATGCTGTGGGAGTGCAAAACCATGAACGCGCAGAACTGGCGCGATTGCGTCAAACGCGGCGTGTCGGTGGCAAAACCGGTCTATGCCGCGCAGATCGGGACCTACCAGGCATACATGGAATCCACGGTCGAAGGCATCAGCCGCAATCCGGCGCTCTTTACTGCCATCAACAAGGACACGCAGGAACTGTGGTTCGAACTGGTTCCGTTCGATGCGGTGCTGGCGCAACGCTCATCAGACCGCGCCGTGAAGATCATCACGGCCACCGAGCACGGAGAACTGCTGCCCCGGTCGTTCAGTGATTCCACCCATATCGAGTGCAAGTTCTGCAGTTGGCAGGATCGCTGTTGGAGGTCCGCATGAACGCAGGACATCGCCTCCTCTCAACAAAACCAAAACGAAAGTCAGGTGCAAAATGATGGACTTCAACGACATCCCACCCCAGCAGAGTCAGCCACACGAATCGGACCGCGACGAAATTCGTAGCACGCTCCTGCTTAGGCTGGAATCGGTTCTGCTCACGCTATTCCCCGCTGGCAAGAAACGACATGGCAAATTTCATATCGGCGATGTGCTGGGAAGCCCCGGCGACAGCCTGGAAGTCGTGCTCACCGGCGACAAGGCAGGACTCTGGACAGACCGGGCCATTGGTGACGGTGGCGATATTTTCGATCTAATCGCTCGGCATCATGGTTGCGATGCGCATAGCGATTTCGCCATCGTGCTCAATCATGCCCGAGATCTGGCGGGTCGCGCACCAGTACAGACTCCGCGCAAATCCAAACGCGAAGCGCTGGTCGATGATCTCGGACCTGCCACTGCGAAATGGGACTACCTCGACCGTGACGGCAAACTCATCGCCGTGGTGTACCGCTACGATCCGCCGGGTCGCCGAAAGGAGTTCCGACCATGGGATGCCAAGCGGCGCAAGATGGCACCGCCCGATCCACGCCCGCTGTACAACCAGCCAGGCATGGCAGCATCCGATGTTGTGGTGCTGACCGAGGGCGAGAAATGCGCGCAAGCCCTGATAGGCCATGGTGTGTGCGCCACCACGGCCATGCACGGCGCCAAGGCTCCAGTAGACAAGACTGACTGGTCGCCGCTGGCGGGCAAGCGGGTGTTGATTTGGCCGGACAAGGATAAGCCCGGCTGGGAATATGCGCAGGATGCCGGTCAGGCTGCTCTGGCTGCCGGTGCTGTCTCGTGCGCCATCCTGTTGCCGCCCGAGGACTGCCCGGAAGGATGGGATGCAGCGGAAGCCATTGCAGACGGGTTTGATGTGGTCACATTCCTTACCAGTGGCCCACGTATGGAAATGCATCTCCCTGACGACACACCCGACATGGAAACTGAGGCCCAATCGGAGCAGACCGTATGGGGCACCGACGATGCGCTTGCGCTCTCGTTCACGCGCCGTTACCACCATGACTGGCGGTATGTCGCATCCTGGGGCAAGTGGCTGATGTGGGACGGTCAGCGTTGGCGCACCGAGGACACGCTGGCCGCCACCGATCTCATCCGGCACGTCTGCCGTCATGCAGCGCTGCGTACTGAAAACCCAAGAGTCGCCGCCAAACTCGCGGCCGCCAGCACGGTCGCTTCGGTAGAACGTCTGGCGCGCGCTGACCGCCGTCATGCAGGCACAACCGATGAGTGGGATGCCGACATCTGGCTGCTCAATACACCGGGTGGTGTCGTCGATCTGCGCACGGGTCGGATACGTCCGCATGACCGGAATGACCGGACGACCAAGATCACCACGGCCACACCCAAGGGCGATTGCCCGACCTGGCGACAGTTTCTCGATGAGGTGACGGGTGGCGACAAGGAACTGCAGGCCTATCTGCAGCGGATGGTCGGCTACTCGCTGACTGGCTCGACACGGGAACATGCTCTGTTCTTCCTGTACGGCACCGGAGCAAACGGCAAGTCGGTGTTCGTGAATACGCTGGCGACAATCCTGGGTGACTATGCCACCAACGCAGCCATGGACACATTCATGGAAACGCGCACCGATCGCCATCCGACCGATATGGCTGGGCTGCGTGGCGCGCGATTCGTGGCCGCCATCGAAACCGAACAGGGTCGGCGCTGGGCGGAATCCAAGGTCAAGAGCCTGACTGGCGGTGACAAGATCTCCGCTCGCTTCATGCGGCAGGACTTCTTCGAGTTCTTTCCGCAGTTCAAGCTGTTTGTCGCAGGCAACCACAAACCGGCGATCCGCAACATCGACGAAGCGATGCGTCGCCGGCTGCATTTGATTCCCTTCACGATCACGGTGCCACCCGAGCGGCGCGACAAGCATCTGCAAACGAAGCTGCTGGCCGAACGTGACGGCATCCTGGCCTGGGCGATTGAGGGTTGCCTCGAGTGGCAGCGCATCGGACGCCTCGATCCGCCCCAACAGGTACTCGATGCCACCGAGGAATACTTCGAGGCCGAGGATGCGCTGGGTCGCTGGCTGGATGAGCGATGCGTGCGTGTCACCACGGCCAATTCCCTGACCGCCGAACTCTTCAACGACTGGAAACAGTGGGCTGATGCCGCTGGAGAATTCGTCGGCTCGCAACGTCGCTTCTCCGATCTGCTCATCACCAGAGGGCTGGAAAAGTGGCGCAACAGCACAGGCATTAGAGGGTTTCGCGGCATCGGATTGAAGGAACCGTTCAAGCCTGCCTACACCCCCTACAACGACAACTGATGCCATGAAAAACCACCCGACTGACGCAGTTGACGCTGTTTATCGTAAGTCTCCATACGTGCGCGCGTGCGCACACAATATAGGGGTTTCGACAAACTACGTCGGCTGCGTCAGTCCCCACGAAAAAAGGACTGACAACATGAACAAAATCCTACTCGCTCTCGACCTGGGCACGACCACCGGTTGGGCACTAGCAGCCCGTGACGGCAACATCACCAGCGGCTCGGCATCGTTCAAGCCACAACGCTTCGAGGGAGGCGGCATGCGCTTCCTCCGGTTCAAGCGCTGGCTCACCGAGATAAAACAATCGTCAGATGACATCGATGCCGTGTACTTCGAGGAAGTGCGTCGGCATCTGGGTGTCGATGCTGCGCACGCCTATGGCGGATTCATGGCGCATCTGACCGCCTGGTGCGAGCACCATCAGATCCCGTACCAGGGTATTCCGGTCGGCACGATCAAGAAACACGCGACGGGCCGTGGCAACGCCAGTAAGGACGAGATGCTTGCCGCTGCGCGCAACCTCGGCCATATGCCTGCAGATGACAACGAAGCGGATGCTTTGGCCCTGCTCGACTATGCCCGCAGTCTGGAGGTGTGACATGAAACCACAACCTTATCGCTGCCCGCTGGGCAAGTTGCAGCCAAATGTCCCCGATCTGGAATCCATCAAGGAGGCCGGTTGGCGCGAGCAGCACATCCTCGTGGTGAACGAGACGGATGATCGCCTGGATTTCGTCGAGCGCGAATTCGTGCGCCGAATCGGAGAACGGCTGTATGGAGGTAAACGTCATGTGTGAATGGACATCCGAAACGGTCGCGGCCAGGTTTAGCGAAGCGGTTGAAACGGCCAGGCGTCTACCACCCGTTCGTGTTCAGGGGTATTTCAGCACTTGGCCAGCATTTATTCGGGAAGGATGGGAGCGATATTCGATTGAGGGACGTGGATACCGCCCGATCGCTCCCTGCCCTGAAGCGATCGATCGGATGCTAGAAACAATGCGATGGATGCAAATTCTGGACGTCGAGTCCCGGCACATCGTCTGGATGCGAGCCAGCCACTACGAGTGGTCGCAGATCGCCAAGCGCTTCGGCTGCGCCGCGCGCACTGTCCAGCGCAGGCGGAATATCGCGCTGTCGATTATTGCCGAAAAACTGAATGGCATGAGTGTAGTTTCGGCAAGTTACAAAGCGGTGCGAAACCATGCGGATAACTGAGTATTGGTGGGGGTTTCAGGCTATTTTCAGGGTGTCGCATTTGGGCCATTTTTTGGGTATATTTCTGCCATGGTCGAAGATTAAACGACCACCTCCAGCAAACATCCCAACCGCTCCAGAAGCGGTTTTTTTACGCCCATGGAAAACCTCAACATCGAATACCGACCGGTCGATTCGCTGGTGCCCTACGTCAACAACGCGCGCACCCATAGCGATGAGCAGGTCGCCCAGATCGCGGCCAGCATCCGCGAGTTCGGCTGGACCAATCCCATTCTGGTGGATGGCGAACGCGGCCTGATCGCCGGACATGGCAGACTCAAGGCCGCCCGCGTGCTGGGATTGACGCAAGTACCGGTGATCGAGTTGTCGCATCTGTCGGCAGCGCAAAAGCGCGCCTACATTCTGGCAGACAACCGCCTGGCCGAGAATGCCGGATGGGACAAGGAACTGCTGGCACTGGAACTGTCGGAATTGCAGACTTCCGAGTTTGATATCGGTCTGTTGGGCTTCAGCGACGACGAACTGGACGACATGCTGAATTCCGGTGACAAGGAAGGCTTGACCGACGACGATGCAGTGCCGGAAGTGCAGGAAGTCGCCATTACCCAGTTGGGCGATATCTGGTTGCTTGGCCAGCACCGTCTGCTGTGCGGGGATTCCACCAAGACGGACGATCTCAAGCAACTGATGCGGGATGAACTGGCCGACATGGCGTTCACCGATCCACCCTACAACGTCAACTACGCCAATACCGCGAAGGACAAACTGCGCGGCAAAAACCGCCCGATCCTGAACGACAACTTGGGCGACGATTTCGGGACATTCCTGACCGATGTCTGCGCAAACCTACTTTCGGTAACCAAGGGCGCGGTGTACATCGCAATGAGCTCATCCGAACTCGACACCTTGCAGGCAGCATTCCGTGCCGCCGGTGGCAAGTGGTCGACGTTCATCATCTGGGCCAAGAACACATTCACGCTCGGGCGCGCCGATTACCAACGCCAGTACGAACCGATCCTGTACGGCTGGCGAGATGGTGCCGATCACTTCTGGTGCGGAGCACGCGATCAAGGCGATGTCTGGCAGATCAAGAAGCCTGCCAAGAACGACCTGCACCCGACCATGAAACCTGTCGAACTGGTCGAGCGCGCCATCCTCAACAGCAGCAAGTCGCGCGACATCGTGCTGGACTTGTTCGGCGGCTCTGGCACTACCCTGATCGCTGCCGAGAAGTCCGGTCGACAAGCTCGTTTGATCGAACTCGACCCCAAGTATGTCGATGTGATCGTGCATCGCTGGCAAGATTGGACGGGTTTGCAGGCCACCCGCCAGTCAGATGGCCTGCCATTTGACTCGCTTGGCGCTATTGCGCATCAATCCGATAAACCCGATCTCGACCCGGCTCCTTGACCGAAGTAATTTCCAATCCCAGTTTCTTCTTGAATGCGCCGGCAAATGTGCCGCGCACCGTATGCTGCTGCCAGTCGGTGGCCTCGCAGATTTGCGCAATCGTCGCGCCCTCCGGACGCTTGAGCATGGCGATGACTTCAGCCTGCTTGCTGTTGGCGCGTGTGCGCCGCTGTGCGGATTCGATGGTTTGTGTGCCGCTGCTGCCGGGACGCGGCACGCCGACGGCGTCGTAGCCCTCTGCCGCAACGCACCAGCCATCCCCGTCGCGGGTGATAAGCGCACGGTTGAGCATGGCGTCGAGCACTTTGTTGCGCGCGCCGCCCTTAAGGTTGTCCGGGAACCACTCGATCTTGCCAATGGTATTCAAGACAGCATATTCGATGATCTGGCGTTGGGTGTCGGTGAGTTTGATGTCGGTCATGATGATCTCCTTGGATTACTTGGTTTGTTGGGATTGCTGGCCTGCGAGGTAGGCTGCCTCGAGAGCTGCCTTGATACCCCACACAGACACGTCGTGGAAATCCAGCCGGTCGCTGTGGCGGGTTTCGAGGGTTTCTACAAAGAGGTGCTGCTTGGCTATGTTTTCGAGAATCTCGTTGAGTGCTTGGGCTTTCATGTCGCCGCTCCTTAAACGTTGTGGATTTTTGCGGCCTTGTCGAACCCGACCCAAACCCCGTTTTGGTCCAAGCCGCGCGCGGCGAGTTCTTCGCGGGCAAGTCGGTTGAGGTCGAGTTCTCCCCGCGCTGCGGCGGCAAGCACCTTGGTCAGGGCGGTCTGGATAAAGCCGACTTCGTCGACCGTGAATTCGTTGGTGGTGTAGCTCATGTTTGTCTCCTGCAATGTTGTTGATGACGGTGACATGAACGCTTCATTTTCGGAACCAATCAAGTTGTTTCTGCAGGAATTTTGATCGTCATGGCAGTTGCCGCTCCGACTCCGTGTCGGTACCCCGGATGTCCGGCTTTGCTCTCCACGCCGGGGTATTGCAACAAGCATCTGCGTGTGACTCGAAGGCAACAGGACGAGCGTCGTGGGTCACCTGCGAGTCGTGGATATGATTCCCGATGGCGCAAGGCGCGTGCCTTGTACTTGAGCCTGCATCCACTGTGTGCGTCGTGCCAGCGCCTTGGCAGGACGGTTGCCGCCTCGGTCGTCGACCACATCGTGCCGCATCGAGGAAACCGTGATCTGTTCTGGGACGAGCACAACTGGCAGGCGCTCTGCAAACCCTGCCACGATGCCAAGACGGTCCGTGAGGACGGCGGCTTCGGGCGGCCTGTCAAACAATCTGTTGGCCGGTAGGGGGGTGAAATCCTTGCGGCCTCGCCACGCGGCACCGCCGCTGTGCCCAAATTTTGATGCGTGCAAATTCAAAGGATTTTTTTATGGCTGTTGGCGGCAAACGGGCCGGCGCGGGACGCAAGCCGCTGCCTGTCGAGGTAAAGAAAATCAAGGGCACCTTGCAGAAGTGCCGTACCAACCCACGCGCACCGAAACCCTCCGGGATGCTATGCACACCGCCGGATTACATGTCGGAGTCCGCCAGGGAAGCGTGGAACTATGCGGTGAAGAACTCCCCTCCGGGGCTACTGTCGGCGCTGGATGGCGCGGTGCTGGAGCGCTGGGCGAACTGTTCCGGCATGTATCGCGAGGCGCTGGCCAAGATCAACCGTTCTGGTGTGTCCGGCATGTTAATCAAGACGCCCAGCGGCATCTTGCGTCGCTCGCCGTTGATGGACGTGATCCGCGACCTGGCGATGGAAATGAAGGGATATGAGGCAGAGATGGGTTTCACGCCGGCATCACGCTCCCGGATTTCCATGCCGGCGGAAACCCCCAGGGATGACGACCCCTGGGCGGACATTGCAGGCTGATGGCGGCTTCGAAATTTACAACCATTGCACGGCATTACGCCGAGGCTGTGGTGGCGGGAGAAGTATCGGCCTGCAAATGGGTGCATCTGGCCTGCCAGCGCCAGATGAACGATCTGGCCAAATTTCGTGGCAAGGCGAGCCCATTCCAGTTCAACCCGGTCCTGGCGGACGGCAAAGGGAAGGATTTTCGCCCCGCCGACAATCTGTGCGCCTTCATCGAACGCTTGCCGCACGTGAAGGGACCGCTGGCCTCCAAGCCGATCAGCCTGGAGCCGTGGCAGGTGTTCATCCTCTCTACGGTGTTTGGATGGGTCAAACCCGATGGAAAGCGGCGTTTTCGTCGATCCTACATCGAGGTGCCGCGCGGCAATGCCAAGTCCACGCTCTCGTCGGCGGTCGCACTCTACATGCTGGCGGCAGACCGTGAAGGCGGCGCCGAGGTATACAGCCTCGCCACCACCCGCGACCAGGCGCGCATCGTGTTCGGGGACGCGCAAACCATGGCGCGCAAAAGCCCGGGATTTCGTTCCCGCTTCGGCGTGGAAGTCGGCGCGCACAACATGCATGTGCTGGCTTCCGGATCCAAGTTCGAGGCGCTTTCCGCCGAGGGCTCGACGCTCGATGGCCTCAACATCCATTTCGGCTGCGTAGACGAATTGCATGCCCACAAGACCCGAACGGTGTACGACGTGGTGGAAACCGGCACCGGCAAGCGCGACAACTCGCTGCTCTGGGTGATCACCACGGCAGGCAGTAACCGGTCCGGCATCTGCTATGAGATCCGCACCTTCGTTAACCGGCTGCTCGAAGGCCTGTTCGAGGACGATTCCCAGTTCGGCATCATCTATGGCCTGGACGACAACGACGACTGGACATCTGAATCCGCCCTGATCAAGGCCAACCCGAACTGGAACGTATCGGTGCGGCCGGAAGTTCTGCTGCCGCTGCAGGCGAAAGCCATGCAGATGCCCTCGGCGGCCAACAACTTCAAGACCAAGCATCTGAACGAATGGGTCAACGCCGATACCGCCTGGATGGACATGCGCGCATGGGACGCCTGCGCGGATCCTCATCTCTCCGAGGACGATTTTCTGGGAGAGCCATGTCATGTCGGGCTGGATCTCGCGAGCAAGGTCGACATTGCGGCCAAGGCCAAAGTCTTTCAGCGGGATGGAAAGTTCTATGTGTTCCTGAACTATTACCTGCCCGAAGCGGCCGTCGATGACGGGCGCAACAGCCAGTATTCCGGCTGGGCGCGTCAGGGCCTCTTGACCGTCACTCCCGGGAATGTCACCGACTTCGACCAGATCGAAGCGGAACTGGTGGCAGACACAAGCCGCTTCCAGGTCGTGGAAGTGCCTTTTGATCCGTTTCAGGCAACACAACTCTCCGCACACATGCTGGCCGAAGGGCTGCCCATGGTGGAGATGCGCCCGACGGTGCTGAATTTTTCCGAACCGATGAAGCAACTGGAGGCTCTGGTGCTGCAACAACGCCTGGTGCACAACGGCGATCCGATTCTCGCCTGGATGATCTCGAACGTGGTCTGCCACCGGGACGCCAAGGACAACATCTATCCACGCAAGGAGCGCGAGGAGAACAAGATTGATGGCGTCGTCGCCCTCATCATGGCACTGGGCAGAATCATGACCTCAACCGACAGCCACCCGGTGATCGGATCCGACTACGAACTGATGGTGGTGTGATGGGAATCCGGTCCTGGGTTTCCGGGCTTTTTGCCAGCAGCGACCGTTCGCCCTGGGGCAGTTTCTGGTTCGAGCCTGTCGGCGTGCACACGACCGCCGGGATGCGCGTCACGGCCGATGGATCGATGCAACTTTCCGCCGTGTTTGCCAGTGTGCGCATCATCTCGAGCCAGTTCGCAAGCCTGCCTTTTCGCCTGTACCGGAACCGGCCTGATGGCGGGAAAGATCGCGTAACCAACCATCCGATCTACAGCCTGATTGCGCGCCGCCCTAATCCATATCAAAACGCCTTCGAATGGCGCGAGATGATGGCCGGCCACCTGGCGCTGCGCGGCAATGCCTACAACCAGATCGTATCCGACAACCGTGGCAATATCACGGCACTCATCCCGCTGCATCCGGATCGGGTCAAGATCCTGCTCGCAGCATCCGGCGACTACAGCTATCTGTACACCGATCCAGCAGGCAACGAGATCACTTTTTCCAGGGGGGAAATCTGGCACCTCCGGGGATTGTCCTCCGACGGCATCATCGGACTCTCGCCGATTGCGCTGGCACGCAACGCCATCGGTGGCGCCATGGCAGCCCAAGACTACGGCGCCCGGTTCTTTGCCAATGACGCCCGTCCCACCGGAGGATGGATCGAGTATCCCGGCTCGTTCAAGGACAAACAGGCGCGCGATCAATTTCGGGAATCCTTGCAGGAGGCTCAGTCGGGGGTCAACCGGGGCAAGATCGCTGTATTCGAGTTCGGCATGAAGTATCACCAGGTCGGCGTCACACCGGATGATGCGCAGTTTCTCGAGACGCGCAAATTCCAGGTCAACGACATCGCGCGCTGGTTCGGCGTACCGCCCCACAAGATCGGGGACCTGGACCGCTCGACCAATAACAACATCGAGCAGCAGGCGCAGGAATTCGTGCAGGAGTGTCTTGGCCCCATGGCCGAACGCTGGGAGGCTGCGATCGAAGCGGATCTGCTGTTCGATGACGACGGGCTGGAAGCGGAATTCGACTTTGCCCAGCTGCTGCGCGGCGATTCGGAGGCACGGGCAAGCTTCTACATGCAGGGCATCAATGCCGGGTGGCTCACCCGCAACGAAGCGCGGATTGCCGAAAACATGAATCCGCTTCCCGGTCTCGATGCTCCTTTGCGGCCACTGAATATGGCCGAAGAAGGCGAACAGGATGATGACGCGGCACCGCAGCCTACCCAGCAGAACGCACGACTCGCCGCCATCCTGCGATCCAACGCGGGCCGCATTGCGCGGCGGGTGTTGAAGGCCGGCATCGGCCCGAACGAACCACCCATCATCGCCGAATCCCTGGGCGTCTCCTGTGATGCGGCCGAGGCCTGGTGCGCGGCATTTTCTGGTGATCTGGACGAGGCGGCCATCACCGAGTCCCTCATCACACTTTCCAATTCCGAGGCGTTGCCATGACAACCGAAACGAATACTGAAGAATCCACCCTGATCGAGGTCGAGCGGCCAACGGTCGATGCGCGTGCCATAGAGATTGCCGCCACGCCCTGGGCGCTGATGCCCGAGTGTATTCCTGCGATGCTCGGGCGCATTGCGTTTTCCGGGATCGAGGCAAAACCTGTCCTGACCCGAGGTCCATCGGGAAATCAGTCGGGGGCCATCGCAGTGCTCTCGCTCTCCGGTGTCATCTCGCAACACCCCGACTGGTTTGCAGACACCAGTATTGATGCGTTTTCCGCAGACCTGATGTCGGCAGTTGCTGACCCTGGGGTGGCGGCGATCCTGGTGTCGATCGACTCCCCAGGCGGGTCGGTGTACGGGGTTCAGGAAGTCGCCGGCATGATGATGGCATCGCGCGAACAAAAACCCGTTGTGGCGCTCGCCAACAGTCTCGCAGCTTCCGCTGCCTACTGGATCGGCTGCAGCGCCTCCGAGTTTTACTGCACCCCGAGTGGCGAAGTCGGCTCGATCGGCGTGTGGCAGGCGCACATGGATATTTCGGGTGCGCTTGATCAAGCCGGCATCAAGACCACGCTGATTTCCGCAGGCAAGTACAAGACAGAGGGTAACCCCTACCAACCGCTTGACGAGGATGCCCAGTCCTTCATGCAAAGCCGCGTGGACGACTACTATAACGCTTTCGTCTCTGCGGTCGCGGCCGCAAGGGGGGTTGATTCCGGTGCCGTAAAGAACGGAATGGGCCAAGGCCGCGTATTGGGGGCACAGGCCGCCAAAAAGGCCAACATGATCGACGGCATCGCGACCTTCCCGCAACTCGTGCAGACCATGCAGAAGAAACTGGCCACAAGTACGCCGAAAAGGAGTGCGAGCAGGCGCATTTTGACCCACAGGATGTCGATTTTGTAGCAAAAATGGGTTCAAAGACCCGAATTATCGGCCCGATGGCCGTGTAACGCCCAACAGCAAGCCGCATAGCGCGGCTTTTTTAGTTTTCAGACCCGCTTTGGCGGGTTTTTTCATTTAAGGAACCCCATCATGAGCAAGAAGCTCCGCGAACTGCAATCCAAAAAATCCGCTGCAGCCCAGGAAAAAACCTCCCTCCTGCAGGCCGCATCCAACATCCTCGACAAGGCCGCCACCGAAAACCGCGACCTGCAGGAGGCCGAAGCCGCCGAATTTGCCCGCCTCAAAGGGGCATCCGATGCCAAATCCACCGAGATCGAGCGGCTGCAGGCGATGATCGACCTCGAGCAGGAGATTTCCGCCGCATCCGCAGTTGCCGGTTCGGTGGTCATTCTGTCGGGCAACGGTTCGGACATCGTGGTCGGCGAGGACAATGCAGCCAAGGACCCGAAACTCGGCTTCAGGAACTTTGGCGATTACGCCAGTTCGGTATTCAAGGCAGCACTTCCCGGCCATGCGCCGGATCCGCGCCTGCTGCCCCTGCGCAGCGCTGCGGTGCCCACCACCTACGGCAACGAAGGCGCGGGTGCGGACGGTGGCTTCCTGGTGCCGCCCGAGTTTTCCAAAGACATCTTTATGCTGTCTCTGGATGATGAGGCGCTGCTTCCGCTCACCGACAACGTGACCGTCACCGGCAACTCGATGGCTTTCCCCAAGGACGAGACGACACCCTGGGGTACGGACGGCATCACCGTGTCCTGGCAGGCTGAAGCCGCAGCCGCACCCGCATCGAAGCCCAAGTTTGGCGAATCGGCACTGAAGCTCAAGAAACTCATGGCGCTCGTTCCCATCACCGACGAACTGCTCTCCGACACCAATGCGCTGACCTCCTACATGCCGAAGAAGGTGGCGAGCCGCATGCAGTGGAAGATCAACGAAAGCATCCTGTTCGGCGGCGGACAGGGCATTCCGCTGGGGGCGCTGGCAAGTGCTGCAGTGCTGACCCAGGCCAAGGATTCCGGGCAGGCGACGAATACCTTGTCCGCTCTGAATCTGGCGAACATGATCGCGCGTCTGCCGCCTGGCAGTTTCAAGAACGCAGTGTGGATCGTCAACAACGACGTGTTGCCCGCGCTCTTCACCCTGAGCCTCGGCAACTATCCGATCTATCTGCCGGTGGGTGGTGGCGTTTCTTCGATCAAGGGCTCGCCCTACGGCACACTGCTGGGCCGCCCGGTGTTCGTCTCTCAACATGCGAATTCCTTCTCCTCGCAGGGCGACGTGATCCTGGTCGATCTCTCCTACTACCAGACCATCACCAAAGAGGGCGGCATGGAAACGGCAACCTCGATGCATCTGTACTTCGATGCCGACGCCGCAGCCTTCCGCACCATCTTCCGCATGGATGGCCAGCCCAAGATCGCCGCACCCATCGCGCCCGCCAAGGGTACGAACAAGCTCTCCCCGTTCGTGCAACTGGCAGCCCGGTAATCAGGACTCGTCCATAGGGGTCTGACGGCCCCTTTCCCTCACATACCAAGGAAAAAACACCATGATCACCAATCAAAAACTCTCTGAATCGCTTGCGGTACTCGCCACCATCAACCCCTCGTCCCAGGCCGCCGGCGCCGCCTACAGTGGCTGGGTATCCATGGCCGAATTCGACCGGATTCTGGCGCTCGTGCAGGTGGGGGCATTCGGCGCCTCGGCCACGGTCGACGCCAATATCCAGCAGGCACAGGACGCCACGGGCACCGGTGCCAAGGCAATCGGCACCGGCAAGGCCATCGCCCAGATGCTGGCTGCAGGTGGAAACAACGTGCAGGCACTGATCGACGTGCGTTCGACCGATCTCGATGTTGCCAACGGCTTCGGCTTCGTGCAACTGGAAATCATCGTCGGCACCGCCGCAACCGAAACCGCTGGCGTGATCTTCGGCGGTGATGCGCGCTTTGAGCCGGCCTCCAGTTTCAACCAGGCTGGTGTCGTTCAGATCGTCTAAGGGACAGGGCGGCAACCGTTCAGATTACCGGACAGTTCCCGCCCATAAACGCTCATGCCATTACAGATCATTCAGGAGCCTGCGGCAGAACCCTTGTCGCTTGCGGACGCAAAGCTTCATTTGCGGGTCGACATCACCGATGACGATGCACTGATTACAGCGCTCATTACTTCAGTTCGTCAGTATGCCGAGACGATCACGCGCAGGGCCTTCATCCAGCAGACCTGGCAGTATGTGATCGACTCTTTCCCGGGGCCGACCATGACCGGCGTTCCCTGGGGAAAGACGTTCACGCTGCCCGCACATGCGATCGAGATCGAGAAATCCCGCGTACAGCAGGTCACGGCGATCAATTATCTGGACATGAGCGGTAACCCGCAGGTGATGCCTGCAGCTCAATATGTTGTCGATTATTCGTCCGAGCCGTGTCGGGTGACGCCGGTGTTCGGGCAGATCTGGCCCATTCCCATGCCGCAGATCGGCGCGGTGAACGTGCAATTCGTCGCAGGGTATGCGGCGCCGGTGACTTTCAGTGGCAACACCATGGCCGTGCAGGGTGCGTGGAAAACCTACGCCGTCGGCGATGCGGTGCAACTGTCGAACGTCGGGGGTGTGCTGCCCGTGGGGTTGTCGCCCAACACCAACTATTTCATCCAGTCGGTGGTGAGCCCTGGCGTCTACACGCTGTCCGCAACCCGGGGAGGCCAGGCCATCACGTTAAGTGATGCGGGAAGTGGATTGAACCTTGTCGGCGTGGTGCCGGAAGGCATCAAGTCCTGGATGAAGATTCGCATCAACACCCTGTATGAGCAGCGTGCAGACGTGGCGATCCTTGATCGCGGCAAGGTGGAGCCGCTGCCTTATGTGGACCGGCTGCTCGACCCCTACAAGGTGATCTTCTGATGGCAATCGTCGCATCCGGCCGTCTGGATCAGCGCATCACCCTCCAGAAAAAAACTGTTCTGCGCGGTTCGCTGGGCGGCCACGACGAGAGTTGGAGCATGCTTGCCGTCGTGTATGCCGAAACGCTGGACATGTCGGGGCGGGAACTCTTCAACGCGAAAGCGATGGGGAGTGAAGCCACGATAAAGATCACAATCCGCTGGAGAAACGATGTTCATCCAGATATGCGGGTGGTTTTCCAGGACGGGACCATGGCCCGTATCGAATGGATCATGCGGGTCACGCGCAAGCAATACATGGAACTGTACTGCCTGTCGCTCGATGACGGGAGTTACGAATGAGCGAAGAAGTGAAAATCTCCGGCCTCGCCGACCTGCAGTCGCTGCTCGACGAATTGCCCGCAAGAGTCGAGGCCAACGTAGTGCGCGGCGGGCTACGGGTGGCGGCCAAGGTGGTTGAAGCGGAGGCAAAGCGGCTTTGCCCCGTCGGTAAAACCGGTGCGCTCAGAGATTCGATTCACGTTTCCATGCGTGCAAAGCATGGCCACATCAGCGCCACGATCAAGGCGGGTGGCGGCAAGGTGTTTTATGCCGCCATGGTCGAATACGGCACCGCGCGGCACTGGATCAAGCCGACGAACCGCAAGAGCCTGTTCGTCGCAGGACTGATGCGGGAAGCCGTCGATCACCCCGGCGCCAGGAAGGAACCGTTCATGCGACCCGCGATCGACGGAAAGGCTAATGATGCCATCGATGCCATGGCTTCTTATATGCGCGACCGCATTCCCAAGGAGATCGACAAGGCGGGCAAAAAATGAGGGCCGAGGCCATTCTCTATTCCCTGCTCGGTGCATACCCTGGGCTTGCCGCTCTGGTGGGTACCCGGATTTATCTCGACACGCGCCCCGAAGAGGATCCGCTGCCCGCCGTGGTGTACGAACTCATCCACGAAAAACAGGACGACGCCCGAACAGGCGAGCGCGAAACCGTCACGGCACGTATGCAGGTCAATTGCCTCGCCGCAAATGCCGAGGATGCCGTTAACGTGCGTGAAACTGTGCGCCTCGCCTGCCACAACCAGTCGGGGACGATCGCCGGTTACACGGTGATTGCCTCGCTCGAAGATTCGGCAGGCCCGGACTCCTACGACCATCTGGTGAACATTTACGCGAAACCGATGGATTTCATCATCCACTACCTGAGGTGAACATCATGCCCGAAGAAATAACCCCAAGCGCCCCGGCACAGACCGTCGAGAAACCCGCCCCCCGCAAGGGTGTCGCGGCCGCCATCGAACAGGACATGCTCTGCGCAGAGCAACACATCGAAACCTGGTTCCATGACCTGCTCTCAAGCCTGCCGCACCTGCGCGAGACGGCCACCTACAACCATTTACGCTCCGCAATCGATGACCTCAAGAAGCGCCTGACCTGATTTACCCAATCTGACCCATCCATCCAACCCGCCCAGTGCGGGTTTTTTTACATCCAAAGGAGTCAAACATGCTCGCATTCGGTTCTGGAAATTTCTACGGAATATCGTCGGCCGCGAATTCCACCCCGCGCAAGTTCGCCACCATGCAGGACGTGCAATTCGACCTGCAGTTCACCACCAAACAACTCTACGGCCAGAACCAGGTCGCCCTCGACATCCGGCGCGGCCAGGCAAAGTTCACCGGCAAGGCCAAGTTTGCCCAGATCAGCGGTTCAATGCTCAACGACCTGTTCTTCTCCCAGACCGCAACGACCGGGCTGCTGCTCTCGGCAGTGGGCGAAGCCGGAACAGTGTCGGCCACCCCGTTCACCGTGACGGTGGCCAACGCCGCAACCTTCGATACCGACCTGGGTGTTGTGTATGCCGTAACCGGTACGCCATTGACCCGCGTCGCATCGGCCCCTACCCAGGGGCAATACTCGGTGGCTTCCGGCATCTACACTTTCAATTCGGCAGACACCGGCGTATCGGTGCTGATCGACTACCTCTATACGTCGGCAACCGGCGGCACCAAGGTCGCGCTCTCGAATCAGAGCATGGGTACCACGCCGACCTTCATGGGCGTGTTCTCGACCACCGCCTCCGGCAAGAACGTCACGCTGAAACTCAATCTGTGCACGTCCAGCAAACTGTCGCTACAGACCAAGATCGAGGATTACACCATCCCCGAGCTTGATTTCGAGGTGATGGCGGACGCCGCCAACAACATCGGCACGCTGTCGGTCGCGAACTAAGGGGACAACTATGATCGACGGAAAACACATCACCCTGGGCGGCCGCGAATTCGTGGCGCCACCCGTTCCCTTCTCCTGCATGCGACGCTTCGCCGACGTGTTCGAGGGCCGCGCATCGCCCACGGTCGATGTCATGGCCGACATCGTTTTTGCCGCCCTCAAGCGCAACTATCCCGATCTCGACCAGAAAGCCTTCGAGGATGAGTGCCTGGATGTGGGCAACCTGAATCTCGCCTTCATGGCCGTGATGCAGGCATCTGGCGGGAAGGAGGACAACCCGCCGGGGGAAGCGCCAGCCGGGAGCCAGTAGATTGGGATGCCGTCTACTGTCTCATCATCGAGCGCACTGGCTGGACCTGGGACTATGTCGAGCATCACATGGATCTGCCGCGCTTCCTGGCGCTCGATCGACACTGGAGCCGCCATCCGCCTCTGCGCGACATGGTGCAGGCTTATCTCGGCATCAAGCCTCAAGTTCCACCGAAAACAACCGGCAAAGACCAAGCCGACCTCGATGAATTCATCGAACTCTTCAAAGCCGCCGGCGGGAGCACGACATGACCAAAGTCGCTGAGTTACAGATCGAGATTGCGGCCAATGTCGCGCGGCTGACCGAGGATTTCAGCCGCGCAAAATCCGAAGTCAATCGCTCGATGAACAGCATCCAACGGGACGTCAAGGAACATTTGGAGGGCGTCCAGGAATCGCTCAAATCCATGAAGGAGATGGTCGAGGCGATGGGTGTCGCGCTGCTGGCCGAGCACCTGGTGGAGGCGGCGAAGGGGGCCGCCGAGTTCGGCGACCAGATCGAACATGCCGCACAGAAGACCGGGATGAGCGCTGAATCACTGCAGGGTCTGGGTTTTGCGGCAAAAATGTCGGACGTTGATTTCGAGTCATTGTCGGTTGGACTCGAGCATCTGTCGCGCGCCATGTTGCAGACGCAGCAAGGTTCACTGCAGTCGGCTTCCGCCTTTCAGTCGGTCGGGATTTCGGCCCAGCAACTCAAGAGCATGAGCATGGACGAGGTGCTGTCCAAGGTAGCCGACAAATTCCACGCGACCCAGGATGGGGCCACCAAGACAGCACTGGCCATGCAGATTTTTGGGCGCTCTGGCGCGGAATTGATCCCGTTGCTCGACCAAGGATCCGAGGGAATCGATGCCCTCAAAGCGAAGGCGAAACAGCTCGGCATCGTGATGAGCGATGAGGCGGTCAAGCAGTCAGCCGAGTTTGCCGACAAGCTGAAAGAACTCTCGGCCGAGGGGGAGGCGACGACTCGCAACCTGATGGGCGAACTCATGCCAGCGATGAACAAGATCGTGGGTGCGTTCCTCAAGGGGAGTTCCGATGGCGGGGCGCTGAAGGAGATTTTCCGGCAAATTGGCGATGGCGCCGTCTGGCTGACCGGATTCATCGCTAAACTGTCTGCAACGGTGGTGGCGCTCGGCAAAACGATTGCCATGGTCGCGGCCGTGGTGTCGCACCCGCTTTCCGCGAAATCCATCTTCAAGGACTGGATCGATGATGTCAATGCGCTACAGGATAAGACCAACCAGTTCCTGGAAAAACTCAACGAGGCGCCTTCTAAATCGTCGGAATCCGAATCGGAAGGTGCGACGGGCACTGGCTCGTTCAAGGTTTACAAGACCAGCGGCACAGGCAACAAATCGCACATGTCCGAGTACGAGCAGCGGCTCGCGGACGCCAAAATCTACTACCAGCAGACCAATGATCTGAGGCAGTACTCGAAGCAGCAGGAAATCCAGTACTGGCAGGATATTCTCGAGACGGAAAAGGTTTCTGCGAACGACCGCCTCGCCATTCAGCGCCGCGTCTCCTCGCTACGGCTGGAACAGATGAAGAAGGAGTCCGCCGACCGGCAAAAGCTGGCCGAGGAAGCCATCCAGGCATCCCGTGACCGGGCGCTCGGCGAGGTCGCGCTCGATGAGCAGAGGGCGCAGACGCAGCTGCAGTCCGGCCAAATCACCCATGACCAGTTGCTGCAGATTCAGCAGGCCTATGAGGAGAAGAAATACCGGATCGAAGTGGAAGCGCAGCAGAAACGCATCGCGCTCCTGCAGGGCGATCCGAATCACGATCCGGTGGCGCTGCAGAAGCAGCTTGATCAACTCGCGCAGATCCAGCAGAAGCATACGCTCGACATAGAAAGGATGCACACCCAGGCGGCCGCCGCGTCAGCGGCAGCCTGGCAAAAGGCCTTCCAGCCGATCGCGCAGGCGTTTGATACCACCATCAAGGGCATGATCATGGGCACGACCACCTGGCAGAAGGGGGTGACGAATCTCCTGAATTCGGTGGTGGCCGAGTTCGTCAATGCCGGCGTCAAGATGGTCACCCAATGGGCAGCGAACGAGATGGCCAAAACCGTCGCCACCATGACCGGTACGGCGACGCGCACGGCAGCCGAGCAGTCGGCCAATGCCACAGGATTGGCGTCTTCCGCCATGACGGTCGTCAAAGCCATCATGAACGATGCGGCCAAGGTGTTCTCGGGAGTCTGGGCCGCACTTGCCGGCATTCCCTATGTAGGGCCTGCCATGGCCGCTGGGGCGGCACCTGCCGCCATGGCCACCGTCGCAGGTGTTGCCGGCAGTGTTGCTTCCTCTGCAGGGGGTGCCTGGCAAATCCCGTCCGACCGGCTCAACTTTGTCCACAAAAACGAGACCATCCTGCCCGCTGACAAATCCGCCGGGCTCGACCGGCTCATCAGTGGGGGCGGCGGCACGATCCACATCCACGGCCAGCCGCAAGACCGGATTTCGGTTGCCGATCTGCAGCAGATGCTCAAACAGATGGGCCGCAATTTCGTTAACGTCCTGCCGACCTGAGCCATGGGGATCGCACCCGCACCCCGCCCGCAGCTCTATCCGACACCACGGGTATCCAACGGCCTGTCGGATGCCTACACCGATATTCTGGGCGGAGAGCCGCTGCAATCGAATATGTGCGGGAACAATACCGCGCTCAATGCAGGTGGATTATCAGCAGTGCTGACAGTTCAGGCAGGCGGCTCCACGGGGAAGCAAGTCATCATCCCGCAGTCGTGGTTTGGGGGCAACGTCACCTGGGTGCGCGGGCTTTTCAGTCCAGCCGCAACACCGCGTTATCAGGCTTTCATGGCCGATTTCACGGGGACGGACACGTCCAACTACGCCGACACAACCCAGCCGGCGGTGAACCTGTATTCAGGTGGGGTGCTGTCGACCACGGTGCCGGTACTGGCGTCGGTCTCGGTGGGAACGCAGTTGCAGGCGTACTATTCCTATCGGGATGGCACGCTCTCCGTCAAAGGGCAGTCCATGGAGGGCTGGCCGCAACTGCACGTCGATCCCTACCAGGGCACGGCGAACGACGGCGACGACTACCTGATGGTGTCGCTCTACCACGCCTACCTGACCTCGGGAAACGAGAAGTACAAGAAACTTGCTGACCGGATAGGCAACGCGCTGCTCGATGCCGGACGGTGGGACAGCAATCACGTCCGCTTCGACATCCCGTTCTCAGCTCTGGATGGCGAGGTCGGGTACTACGATTATTCGGCACCCACCACGCCCTTTGCTGTCGTCAACTCGCCCTTGGGCCTGGAGATCGAGACGACGGTGAATAGTGGCGGCCCTCCCTGGAACTATGCAGGTTTCGGCCTTTGGCCGACCATCAATATTCCGGCGGGAGCCATTTTCTCGTCCCTCGATGTCACGCTGATCGGCGACGGATCCGGGCGCTCGGTCCTGGTGAATCTGAATACCGATCCCACGAAATCGATCAATGGAGATTACTACCGGCGCATCACCATGATCCCGACCGATGCGCATGGCGCAGTAACCGCCTCTTTGACGCAATCGGATTTCTGGAAAGTCGGCAACGTCGTCTACGATTCCCTGCACCAGGACTACAGTTACATCGGCACCTACGGCAGCAATGTCGCTTCCCTGATTCAGGAGGTCGATGCGCCCAACCGGCGCATCCGCACCCAGTTCCAGTACGACTTCACCGGCAACGGCTACGGCTATGCCGGCTGTTATTTCGGCGCCGCAGCACAGTCTAGCGCAGGAACATCGCATCTCAACTTCGATTTCTATGCGGCTCAGCCGGGCATCGGCACGCTCACCGCCGTGGATTCTGCTGGGGTGAGTCATGCGGTGTGGCTCTCCTGGGTGGCCGGCAAGAACAGTTTTTCCATACCGTGGGTGGGTTCGATTCCGCTGCCGCAATGCCAGATTTATGCGCCGGTGCAGCCCTGTTACTGGGGCGATGTTCCAGCGGCAGGGCTCTATTGGGGGCCGGATCAGGTGGGTTTTTCGCAAAGCACCTTCGCGCACCCGGTGCAGGAATTCAAATTCGACGCCGTGGGAAGCCCTATCACGTTTTCCATCATCGAGAATTCCTGGTACGCAGTCCTGCAGAATTATCCAGGCTGCACTGCTAACACCATCGCCTTCGACAGCATGCGCTATGACGCGGTGGCGACCATGGCGGGTACCAACCCGACGCTGCTCAACGGCGTGCAAATCTCCTTTCCGTCGAACAACCTGAATCAACCCTATCAGGTCACCTTCAAGGAAATCGATTTCCAGATCACGCTGCAGGATGGTCCAGCATCCGATCCGGTGCGTTATCAGGGCATTCCGCGCTGGACCTACAAATGGACGGATAGCTTGGGTTACCTTGGCTACGGCTCCTGGCGAGGACCCTCGGCGGTGGGATACAACTGGCTCGCGGGCTGGTATCAGTCTGGAATCGTCAATCCAGACAATGGGCGCCGCATCTCGGACATGATGCTGGATTTCATGATGGACGCGCAAAACCAGTATGCCGCATGGTGGCCTGCCAAACTCAAAGGACCTTTCGTGCCGCGATACGGCAGGCCATCCTGGGAGGCGCTGACAACCCAGGGCTATATCGCCGGGACGATGCAGCCCTCGACCTACAACCAGTGGTACTACCCGGATACCGACGACTGGTACGGCTACATGTACCGCGCGCTGCTGTCCGTTGCGCAGTTCTACTACTATTCGCGCTCGAGTACAGCCAAAACCATCCTCGACAACTGGATGGCGTGGCTGGATCAGAACATCGTCGCCTCCGGCAACTACTGGGCGCCGCCTTCCGACTTCTATCCGGACGGCACGGTGGGCTACACCTATCAGCCTATCTATTCCTTCACCTGTATCGCAGCGGCTTGCATCTACAAATACTGGGTGGATGGCGATGCCATCGCCTTCAAGTGGTACCGGCGCATGCTCGATTCGATGTTCGCCACCCAGCGCCAGACCGCGACCGGCATGCTTGCAGGAATTTATCCGACCGCAGAAGGATCAGGCTACGCCACGGCGAGCGTGGCGTTCACGGTGAATAACGGTGCGACCGCACCTGTTGCGACGGCTTTCATCGCAGGCGGCAAGATTACCCATTACGACGTGGTAAATCCTGGCGCCGGGATCACTTCAATCAGTTGTCAGGTCACAGGCGACGGCTCCGGGGCAGCAGGAAATCCCTATCTCTCGGACGATCTGGTGGGCGCGTTTTCCACGTCGCATACCGGCTGGGAAGCGGCGGAGATCCTCAACACCTACGGGATGCTCATCAACGGCGCGCGTGCCGGCGGCACGGTGAGTTTTGCGTTGTCTCCCACCGCCAACGACCTCACCGCCTGGGAAGGCTTGCTGGCGTTCTACCAGCGCACATC
Source organism: Pseudomonadota bacterium (assembly GCA_021795795.1). The sequence goes on from JAJYPA010000022.1 coordinate 37,030, forward strand.
GCGCGATATGCGCCCCTCGATGCAGACGGCGGATTGGATCCCGATCCATGAATACCGCGTCGACCCTTACCACAACGGCTCCGCCATCGAGAACCCGATGGTTAAAGACACCCACGCCAAGGGGGCCATGTGGACGGAAACCATCGCCCCGACGCTCTATGCCTCGGTGGAATACGCGCGCTATACAAACGACTGGTCCTGGACGGATGCGATCTACGCGCTCCTGATCGAATTTACCGGCAATATTGAGGACAAAACCATGCAGATTTTTCCGGCGCTTCCCGGGCTATCCTGGAACGTGCAGAAGACCCCGCAGTTCAGCACCATTTCTCACCGCGCCGTCTCGGGATATGAAGTGCGCACTGCACTCATGCAGTATCCGCTCTGGACCTTTTCGCTCGCCTACGACCTGCTGCGTGACAACGCGACCAACGAACTCAAGACCCTGATGGGATTCTTCCTGCAGAGCCAGGGAAGTTTCGCGGCCTTCCTCTACAGCGACCCATCGGACAATGCCGTGACCAATCAGGGATTCGGCACCGGGGATGGGGTGACGACATCATTCCAGCTGATTCGCGCCTACGGCGGATTCATCGAGCCCGTGCAAAACCTCAACGGTACGCCCAGCATTTACCTCAATGGCGTGCAGCAGACGGTAGGGATCGGCAATCAGTGCCAGATCAGTTCGACCGGACTCGTCACCTTCACGACCGCTCCGGCATCGGGCGCGGTACTCACCTGGACGGGCAATTTCTATTACCGGGTGCGCTTCGCGGCTGACAAGGCCGATTTCAACCAGTTCATGTACCAACTCTATGAACTCAAGCAACTGTCCTTCGTCGGCAGCCCGCTGAACAAGGTGTGATCATGAAAGCCGCATCGCCTGCTCTGGTCGCGCTCCTGGCGTCCAATCAATATC
>JAJYPA010000292.1 GCA_021795795.1 Pseudomonadota bacterium
GTGAGTGAAATAATGCACGGCAAGCGCACCCTGAACCTGCGTCAGGCGCGGGCGCTTGCGGAACGTTTCGGGGTATCGGCACAGATGTTTTTGTAATCGGCTCGGTATTTTCAAGGGGTGTTTGTGGTCACTCCAATCGCTTCGTAGAGAGTGACAACCGCGATACCATTATAGTGAAGCTAGCGATGACCAGAAAAAGGGGATGCTGATGAGCATGCAGGTTGGTTTACTAGAAAAGCATCAGGAAATCGTTGCCCGTGCTCGGGCTGATCTGATTGGCCATCTGGCCTATATAGATATTACCGATATTTTTGCCATCGATGACGAGGACCTTCTCTACGACGCACGAAACGACCAGAATGTGCGCCAGCGCATATTGGGAGAAATGTCCCGCGATGATCTGCTGTCGCATTGTCTTTCGCCTGCTGTTGCAGGCGCGGCCAGAATCCTTGCGCCCGAAGATTTTCGGGAGATGGTTGCCGAGTGTACAAAAATTGCCTGTGGGGCATCCTCTGAATGTTACGCGGTTGACCCGGATATGCTGACCTTGCTCATCTATGATGACGCTCAAAAGCACGCGCCCACTGAAGAGATTTCCAAAGAATATTGTCCCTGGTGGGACGAAAATGACTCGATTTTCTCAGCGCGTGAAACGTCAAAGATCATCGCCGCCGCGGCGCATACACGCCGCCAGCCGACAAGCAGCCCCAGAAAGTCTGCCTCTTTCGTTCCCCATCGTCAGACTACTGGTGGATCCTCGGATTCTGACGGCGACGGAGACGGAGAGCCGCCCCGACCTCGATCTTCCCACACACCCACACCATCGCTGCACCATAGCCTCACCCACTCCCTGACGACCGCCGGGGGTGCCCCATGGTGAGCGCCCTTAAAACTGATCGTCATCACGTCCAGCCAGTCCGTTCAGATGGTATGGACCAGTCAGCCCACACCAATCGCCACGCCGTATCGCGGGATCAAATTGATCGCGGGCCTTCCCGTGCTCAGAAAGCGCAAAAAAGTGCTTTTCTTGCGCCGCAACCTGCGGAAAATTTCCGGCACCATCATCCCATGTACACCATGGATGATTTCACTATTGCCATCGACCTCCCGGAACTGGCCGCCGCCATCGGCGCCAATGCCCGGTCGCTGCGCAACGCCTTCTACCTACATCCAGACCAGTTCCCGCCGGCTATCTACCTGCCTGGTACCCGTGGTCCCCGGTTCCTGGTGTCAGATGTCCTGATCTGGCTGGAGGCCCGTAAGGCCAAGACGCAACCCGCGCAATCCACGGCAACCGCACCCAAACCCCAGGGCCGCCCACGCAAGGCTTCCGCCGGGCAAATCGCCCGCGCCCGGCAAGGACAAGGGGGTGCGGCATGAGCACGGTGAGCACGTTCGACTTGCCCGATCTGAATCAGCGAGTAGCAGCCCTGCAATGGTACATAGATGCCGCGCGGACCGGAGCCATCGCCCCAGATGATCCCATCCACCTCAAGACTGGATTGCTGACCATGGACCTGCAAGCCGTTGCGGCACGGTTGGCGCCCAAAAACACCTGCGTCCTCACTTACCCGGACATGGCTAGAGCAATCAACTCCAGGAATCCTGGCACCGAATGCCGGTCAGAAACCCTCAGAAAATTACATGTTTTTCAATACTTGGAAGACAAAGGCCTCGGCGGGGAGTTCGTCACGGGTCTGCGGGGCAGAACGAAAACGAAATTTTCGGAGCGGGCAGTGACCATGATAGCAGAACACTACCCGGCGCTGATCGACTACGGATGGAATCGGTGCTGATCAGGTCCAGCCCATCCCCATAAACAGATGCCAGAAGCCTGGAAAAGCTTGCTCGGTAAATTCATTCCAGGAGAGATGACGTAAAAAAGGCCAGCGGGCGCTGGCCTCTCTCTTACTTCACAAAACACATTGAGGATAATCATGGAAACCGAAATCAATGTCAAGAGCGCCGCCGCTTCAGTTCGTCAGAGCGCCGCCCTGACCCGCTGGGCCGCCGCAAGCCCAGCGTCCACTGAGCAAATCGCAGAGATCACCGGCTGCGGCCAGGACCTAGCCCAACACATGGCAGGTCTGGATTTACGGTTGGATGCAAAGGCCCGGCATGGAAAGGCCAATATCCTGGTCCCACTCTACTCCCGCCAGACCGGTGGCCACCTGGAGGTTTCAGCGATCCAATTCCTGACCGACAAAAGTGACCCCATGGACTTCATGGGCGCCACGGAGACCAGGCTATTCCGGAACCAAGAGGCCGCCGTGACTGTGCTGCCCATGATCCCCCTGCCCAAAGAAATGGATGGTAAAACCGCCAAACGCCCAAACAATCTAATGTTGGTCATGGGCGGCAAGGACGCCCTTGTACTGAACCTAGTCACCGGCGTTGAGACCATCGCCTTGCCCTCCCCGCGCATCCCCTACCATCTGGCGGAGAAATGGGCAAAGGGTGAGAAGCATCAGATATGGATCCACGGTGCGGTGGAATGGGAAATGCGGGAGATCGTAACCCGCCTGCACGATGCGGGCTTTGCCGGGTACATTCGCTGGACGGGCAACCCCCTCGCCCGCGTCCAGCCTGGTGCGGAGCCAGAGACTTCGGAGGATGGCAAACCTGTCTTGAACGAAATGAATGCGGAAATCCCGCGGGATGATGCATGGGTGACCTATCTTGCTGGCGGACCGGATGCGGTGAAAGCGCTGTTGGCAAGCAGCATCACCGTTCATAACCCCAAGAAGGTCAAAGCCCCCGGCGACTCCGAATCCCCGGTAAAGAACGCCGAGAAAGCCCTGAACACACATCGTCAGACCGGCAAGAAACGCCACGACCAGGACATGTATTATTCCTCCCCGGAGGAGGCCGGCGAATTCCTGAATCAGGTCCTCCAGGAAGGCGGCGAGCATGTGTCCGGGCTGGTGGCCACCACCGGCACTGGCAAAACCCGCGCGATCGTGGCGCGCATGCTGACAGACACGGACCACGCGTACATCTACGGCGCACCGACTAATGATTTGGCGCAAGAGACCTACCATGCGGCCATGGAGATGCAGGAACGGCTATTCAAGGAAGGGAAACTGAAGCACATGCGGTCCTTGCGCTTTCATGAACCCCGAAGTGAAGAAAATTGCCAACGCTGGCAGGTCGTCACCTTTCTGCAGACGGAAAACCGCGCGCCCTGGGCACAAGGCTGCCAGATCAAGGACCTCGCCGACGGCGTCAAAGGCGACTGCCCGCATGCCGATGCATGCAAAAACCATGGGTATCTGGCCGGTCTGGACGCCTCCAAAAAGGCCGAAATAGTGTTTACCGTCCACCAAGCTCTGACCGGCGATTCCTCCCTGCTGGGATACGCTGGCGGAATGGGATCGATGGGCGGCAATAATGGCGATTGGGAAGAAAGCGGAAACCTGGAAGAGCGGCTCATCATCGTGGACGAATACATTCCCATGTTTTCAAGGCTGGAAATGCGGGTGGACGATGTCCTGAAAAACATCCTTGCGGGCGATAAACGCATCAACCAGAGCTGGATTCAACGCTATGCCGATCGGGCACTGGACCATCAGGCATACCCGTTGGAAAAGCGCCGGGGAATGGCGGAAGACGCATATCTCTGGTATGACCAGCAGTACCGCCCGGTCATGCAAGGGATCATGGCGCAGGTCGCCGAACACGCCGACCCGAAAAAGGATCCCAAACCACGCGATGTGAAGATATCCGGCGTCTGGGCCGACTTCATGAAGGTATACCCCACCCGCCCCGAATGGCTGGACCAAATGGACGGCTCCACCCTAGGCGAGCGCCCCTATCTGGCAGGAAGCCAGGATCAATGGATACTGCCCAGGCTGTGGTTGGACGCGCTATACCAGGCCCTGAAAGAAGGGCTTGGCACGTTCTTCTACGATGGTAAATTGATCGTCGGCCGGGAGTCTGGCCTGTTCAAGACCCTGCTAAAGCAAGGCGGTTACCTGCTGGATGCCACCATGCCGCAAGGGCATCAGGCCGCAATCCGCCAATTCCAGGGCGGGAGAAACGGCGAAAAGAAAGGCACCGTCATCGACGTGCCGGTATCCCAGCCATACCTCAAAGTCCTTCAAATCCTGGACGGGAACAAGCATGGCCGGGCGGCACTGGGGAAAAAAGCCATTCCGCGGGAGATCGGAAAATTCATACGCGCATGGCTGGAACTCATCGCGCTGCACGGACCCGGCAAGGTGTCGGTGCTGACCCACATGCCCATCCGTTACATCCTCACCGCCGCATTCGCCGGGCCGGAAGAATTCCACACGATATTTCACCGCCTGGTGGGCGATGAGAAAGCCGCCGTCATGGAAGAAAAGATCCTGCGCTGGCTGGATAATAAGGGCTGGACCTACGGCGGCAAGGAGTGGCGTGAGCTGCTGAAGAGCATGGACATCCCCGCAAATCCGGAGGATGCCCGTGATAAATACGGGATCACCCTGGAGGACGTCGCGATGCTGGGGCACTGGGGCAACGACGATCGTGGCCACAACCGCTGGGAAAATGCCGCCGCGCTGCTAATCTGGGGCGCGCCGCTCAAGACCCCACAGGAATACCAAATCGAATACCACATCCATCGGGCTATCATGAAAAAGTATGGCATCGAACTGGAGTACTGGGATGGCAGCGTGGAGAAAGGTCAAACCATCGCCACCAACGGTGGCGAAGATGAGATGGATTCCTCCTTCCCGCTACCCACCGTGGCCGACGCCCGGCGCTACGTCCTCTCGGAGGTCAACGCCCAGATCGCCCAGGGCATCGGCCGTCTGCGTGGTTTGTGGCGGACGGAAGAGAACCCGGCGACGGTGGTCATGTACCTGGGCGATTTCCCGGTGGCCGCCGTAGAGGGTGGCGATTACCACCTGCCTACCATTGCCTACGAAACATCCTTCCAGAGTCACCTCTGCCAGATGGCCACCAAAGAAAGCCTGGTGATATCCCTCATCTCCACCATGGAGGGCGGGCGAATCTGTCTGCAGGAGATCTGCGATATTGTGAACCATCACATCATCGCCATGAAACTGACCATCCCCAAAATGGGCCGGGATGGCGCACGGAATCTACTGAACCGGATCAGAGGCCACGCGATATTGCTGAAAGTCAGCCTGGTGGAGGCGGCGAGACGGTTGGCCGACCAGGTCGTGGCCTGGATCATGGCGCCAGCCGGGGTTGTTGATCCCGACGAAAAACACTTCTACCTCGACCCGGAGCGCTACGCCCGGAAAATCAGCGATGACCCCGCCTGGATCGACGCGGTGGCCATCCTGGCGAAGATCCTGGAACCGCTGGACTCCGGCGCACGGGAGGCCCGCGAGGGATTCGGGCGGTGGCGCATGCCGGACGGCACACTCACCACGTTCTAGCCGCCAAGCCACACCCCCATCACTATCAACACATCCGGACGTCATGCCGGAGGGAAACCCGTGTCCGCAATCCGGCGGAAAGCACGGGAATGCCGCATCCGGATGCCCAATCGCGCCGCCAACACAGAAAACCGCCCGCAGACGACTCGCAAGCAGCCATCACCGGACAAAAAACCACCGAAAGAACCCCGGCGGACCATGGTCCGCCGTCATTTCCGACCGGTAACCAGTGCAGTCCTGGCAATTTTAACACCCCCGTCGGCGGTGTATGGATACCTATTTTGCAGTGCCGATGGGGGTGTTTTCCTTTGATTCATCCAGTTCAGCGTCAACGGTGGTTGGTGGTGGAGGGAGAGAAAGGCCACCGCCGCAACCCCCCTCTTTTTCCTACTAATCACAAACTACCGCAAGCGGGAAATTTCGCTCGGTATGTTCAATGGGTGATGGTGCCGTGAAATAGCTAACAGGTGTGGTCACGGCCCGTAAAAATATGGATCGATCAATTTTAATGGAGGTAATGAGATGTCCACAAAACAAAAGCAGGAAAAGCGGCTTGACAATCTCACGCTGGCTGAGGCGATCTCGACGGTAAGGAAAAGGGGATGGGGCGTGGTGCAAAGGGACGAATGGGGCTTGAATGTCTGTATCCGGGTCGATCACTGGCACGACAAGCATTTGTTTTGCAACAACACGCAATACATCGGGGAAGGCATTGACGTCGATCTGGTTATCTCAGACGAAGAAAAAAGTCAGCCGGTATGGCATACGAGCATTGATCCATGGGATTGATATTGGATGGAAACGATCTCTGGTCTCCTCCGCCGATGGAGGCCGTTGCGCCGCGACCGGACGCGGCGGACTTCGCGATATGGTTAGTGCGGTCACTGGGCGATCCGGCCTGGAATCCGGACAGGGCAAGCGATCAGGCGATGGAGGACTGGCAGGCCGAGATGGCCCGCCTGATCTCCATTTTTCAGCGCACCAGGGCAACAAGTGACGCCCGCCGCGCGGCCATTCATCACGCCAAGCTCATGCACCGTCACCTGCTGAATCTGGGTTACCCAACCAGCGCGGAGCGGGATGTGAAGACGTTTATCTGGTGGATGGCGCACCGGGAAGCATGGTTGAACGAAACCTCCGTCGTAGCCTGAAATGATTTCCATCCTCCTGCCTTATCATTACCAGCGCCGTAAGGCGCCGCATCCCTGAATGCGGGGCATCATCACTTGCTTTCCCCGGACATGATAATATCATAGGCAATATGAAACCACCGCGTGCCGTCCTGGATACGAATGTATTGGTGGCGGCTTCCCGCAGCCGCCTGTGTGCGTCGTTTGCCTTGCTGCAGGCCATGAGAAACAGGCAGTTTTTCGCCTTGCTTTCGGTGCCGCTGATACTGGAGTATGAAGCCGTGCTCAAGCGCCCGGAGCAACTGGCGGCCAGCGGGCGAAGCGTGCCCATGACGGATGCGTTTCTGGACGCTTTATGTTTGTGCGGCGAAGCGGTCCATTTGCATTACCTCTGGCGTCCGCAATTGCGCGATCCCGCCGACGAAATGGTTTTGGAAACCGCGCTGAATGGCCGTGCGGACGTGCTGGTTTCTATGAATATCCGAGACTTTGCCACCGCCGGGCGTTTTCGCCTGAAGGTGGCGACACCCGGCGCATTTTTGCGTCAACTGCGAGAGGAGCAACCCTGATGTCCAATTATGCCCTGCGTGTGCCCGAGTCCCTGCTCGCTTATGTGCGCCAGGTGGCTGAGGAGGAGCATGTATCCATGAACCAGTTTTTTGTGACGGCCATTGCCGAAAAGATTTCCGCCCTCAAGACCGAGGCCTATTTCCGCGAACGTCAGGCGCGCGGCGAGATCGCCGCCTTCGATGACTGGCTGGCGGCCAGCCCGGATAGTCCACCGCTGAAGGGTGATGAGGTAGGCTGACTGACGTGTAGGCCACGGGGTACCGCTTCTCTTCTCTTCCCTTCACCACATACCACCTACCAACAAAAATCGGCTATATGCAAAAAGAGGTTGATTAGCGATCATGAGGTGGTGAAGGGAGAAATACCTGTAGTGTGCAAGAAGTGGTTGACTGGAGTCATTCTCAATATGTGCCGTTCTGTGCAGAACAGGGTTGAACAAGCGGTCGTGGCACGGCGATCAAATTCTCTGCCTGGTGGTTAATCATCCCCGACCTGCGAATACGAATGACCGGGTCGCAGCGTTATGCTGTCATTCAAATTGCTGAACCTCTAATTAAGACGCGAAAGAAGCCATGCGTGACGTAAAATAGTTCACGACATCCCCAACTGTTCTAATGTCTGCCACATCATTATCTGGCATATCGCATTCGAATTCTTCTTCCAGTGCCATCACTAATTCCACGGTATCCAGCGAGTCGGTGCCAAAATCATCCACAAAAATCGCCTCATCAGTCACTTCATAGTCATGGACGCCCAACACTTCGACAATCACCCTCTTGACACGATTTGCGACGGTTTCCGTTCCCATAGGTATCCTTTTCAGTAATGCTTACTTGAGTATAATATCGCAACTTAAAAGTGCAGTGCATCTTCCTACCATGCGCCAGGCAGCCATTTCTCTCCAGCGACGGGGGCATCATCACGCACTTTGCCAGCATCAACATTGATTACAGACACTCCAAAACCAGCCCGATCACACCATATCCGCTGTACATTCACTCACCAGGGCTCTGGTTCCAGAAAGCTTGGTGAACACCGGGCAGTGTTTCCAGGCGACCTATAATCTGATCCAATTCTGCCTCGTTGATGCTGCTTGGGATCAGATTTGCCGCGATCTCTGTTTCCTGGAGGCCAAACGGGTGCATGCGCACATCTCGAATCGGATAACCACCCGCGTCGAGGATTTCAAATACCTGATCCCGCAATTCCCCTTCTTCACCTCTCGCTACAATCAGGTAGACCGCCGCCATCAGTTCGGTGCCACCGCTATCCAGTGGCCGACGGTTGATCTGATTGACCACCGGGCGTAACAGCGTGTTGGCACTGAGCACAAAAATTGCTGCCAGGATTGCCGGTGCCCATTGTTCAGCGCCGGAGCAAGCCCCGACCGCGGCTGAACCCCACAAGGTAGCAGCCGTGTTGAGTCCCCGTACATTGACGCCCTCTTTCATGATGGTTCCGGCACCCAGGAAGCCGACACCTGACACCACATAGGCTACGACTCGAACGGCTTCTGTAGATCCCCCCATCCGTAGGGCAAGATCCACAAAAATTGCCGCGCCGACCGCCACGAGGGTGTTAGTGCGTAACCCCGCAGTGCGCTGTCGCCATTGTCGTTCGAGCCCAATCATCGCGCCCAAAACGAAAGCCAAAAGTAAGTCCGATCCGGTCAGAAGAAGGCCATGCAATGGGCTGACGAGCATTTTAAATCATTCCTTGTTATGGACTATAAACCTTAGGGGTCAGTGTTAAGTCAATGGGGACCCACCGGCATGATAGGTGACCCATCAAATACCGAATAAATCCTCAAAATTCACTTCAAGTCGCATGATACCCACGAGAGCCGTTGGCAAATAGCCTCCTGGATGAATAATGACCTGTATGTCAGGTTGGAGATGAATGCCGGGTATCACCCCAAATACACCGGTCAACTCGTAACTGGTCTCTGCGTGGGGCAATCCGCGCAGGCTGGCCCGCGAGAAACCCAGAGACAGTGTATCGTTCCGATCCCTGGAAAACAGACCAGCCACCCGCAGACCGCCCCCAACATACCAGGGCACCGGATTGATGGGCTTGGGCGCACCACCTCCCTGGAGAAAGGCACCCCAACGCAACGCGCCCGCCTTCCAGCGATATTCACCAATGCCATAAAAACCGCTCATGTTAGGCCCCAGCCTGGCGGCCAGGGATTCTTTCTGTCGATTGCGCAGGACACCCATCTTGACGGTATAGCGGCCATCGTCCAGTGCGCCACTATGATCCAGTTCGAGCATCATGAGGACGCCCTGGGAAAAGGGCTGTTGCCAGGGATGAATGGCATCGGCACCAAAAACACCCGCCTGCAAGGTGGTATTCCCGCCACCGAGCGCGACCATAGTCCCCAGACTGGAAAAGGGGTACGTCGGCATCCCCTGCAGATTCTGGCTCAGGACGGGAACGATT
>JAJYPA010000293.1 GCA_021795795.1 Pseudomonadota bacterium
GGTTCGTATTCCCCGTGAGTTCGAGATGGACGCGCAAGAGGCCATCATGCGGCGTGAGGATGATCGCTTGATCATCGAGCCCGTAAAACGCAAAGGGCTTCTCGCTACGTTGGCGAGTCTTTCTGCCCTGGATGAGGAGTTCCCGGATACGGATCGCGATCTTCTCCCACTGGATGACATCGAATTGTGAGTGGGACCCGTCGCTACCTGCTGGACACCAACATTCTGTCGGATTTGATCAGGCATCCACAAGGTAGTGTGGCACAGAGGATTACCGTTGTCGGCGAGGCGGCCGTATGCACCTCCATTGTGGTGGTTTGTGAATTACGGTATGGCGCAGCAAAGAAAAATTCTCCCCGACTCACAGAACAGGTGAACGCCGTTATCGCGGCCATGGATGTGCTCCTCTATGACACGCCGGCCGATCAGGCTTATGCGGAAATCCGTCAACACCTTGCCGCCTGCGGCCAGCCCATTGGTCCGAATGACTTGCTCATTGCCTCCCATGCACTGGCAGCCAAGGCCATATTGGTGAGCGCCAATGTGGGTGAGTTTTCCCGAGTGCCAGGGCTCATAGTGGACAATTGGCTGCAGTGATCAAAAAGCCTCTACAGCAAGGTCTTCATCTTGAAAACCTACTGTTCGTCGGGCCTACAATCCATATAACCTAACAGCCTTATAGTAGGCAGTTCTAATGGGCGGTTAGCAGCGTAACCGGACGTCCAGAAATTGGTGGTCAGTACGCAACCATCGAGGAAGGAAGAACCGTATTACTAACTGCTGACGTCGGGCCTGCTCGCCTATACGAAGCAGCAGACTACGCCGCAACACTACATTTGACCTTCACTGAGTTCATGCAAATACCGCATCACGGCAGTCGGCACAATGTTACTTCGACCATTCTGGACCGGAGGATTGGACCGAGAAAGCTGCGGGGCACAGTAGTCGGTTACGCATTCTGCTCCATTGGAGCAAACAAACCGGACTACCCGTGCGGCAAACTAAAAAATGCCTTTAACCGCCGTGATTATAAGGTATACGCAAACCGAACTGCAATGATTTCTCACTACTCCGGTTTAGGACATCCACGGTTGGTGCCGCTGACTCCTGAGCCTTATGACGATCAGATTGAGGCGCAATGATGTGTTTTCTGTCAAACTTCAACGCGCATAAGCGCGTCTAAATGGTCAATATTGGGTTAGCGTCAACACCCTACACTCGCCTTTTGGGCCGATACCGATGACCCGCCCAGCAAAAAGGCCGCCTGATTATAATCTAAACTTCAGGATGACTATCCAAAATGCCAAAATTATATCTTCTCATCGCCCTGTATTTCTTCGCGATCGTCGATGAGTCCAAGATTTTTCATGCGGGTGTGTAATTGCTTGCGGCTGATGCCAAGCAAAATGGCAGCTTGGCTCTTGTTTGACTGTGTCTTGTTGAGAGCTGAAACTACCGCGTCGCGTTCTAATGCGTGAAGGTCATAAATCCCTCCGGCCGGGGATATTCTTTCGGCTTCCGCACTACGCAGCTCATCAGGAAGGTCGGTCACCTGTATGGTGCCTCTCCGGTTCAGCACCACCAAACGCTCGACGATATTCTCGAGCTGGCGAATATTGCCGGGCCACGAATAGGCCTCCATGGCAGCTAACGCTGCAGTCGCTATGTCTACTTCAGGCCGCCCCAGCGCTGTGCACACGCGCCGCAAAAAATGATGGACGAGGGGCGCGATATCCTCCCGCCGCTCACGCAGCGGTGGGATATGCAACGGGATGACATTCAATCGATAATACAGGTCTTCCCGAAAACTGCCTGCCTCCACCGCCTTGGCGAGGTCCACATGGGTGGCCGCGATAATACGCGCCGCGAGGCGCAGGGGTTGATTCCCGCCGAGGCGGGTATATTCCCGCTCCTGCAAGGTGCGTAACAACTTGACCTGCATAGGTAGGGGCATGTCACCCACTTCGTCCAAAAAGAGGGTTCCGGAGCCCGCCATTTCCAATTTCCCTGCCTGAGACCGCACAGCACCGGTGAAGGCGCCTTTCTCGTGACCAAAAATTTCGCTTTCCACCAGATCCAAGGGAACGGCACCACAGTTGAAAGCAAGAAAAGGCGCATGGGCGCGGGGGGATGCCACATGCAACCCTCTGGCAACCAGTTCTTTGCCGGTTCCTGACTCTCCGGTAATAAGAACATTGGAAGGAGCGGGCGCGACGAGATTTATCATCTCCAGAATCTCGAGTGTGCCCAGACTCTCCCCGATAATGCCGTGGCGCGGCAAGTCCTGGCTGCGTGGCGGTATGGTGTGACCCCGGCAACTCAACGCCTGGCGAATGATAGCGACGAGCTCCCCTTCTTCCACCGGTTTGGTCAGGTAATGCTCCGCCCCCGCCTTGATAGCTTGCACAGCCTGTTCGATTTCACCGTAGGCCGTGGCAATCAGCACAGGTATTCGTGGCCAGCGCTCCTTGATGTGTGCCAGTAGTTCGGTACCGCTCATCCCTGGCAGGCGCTGGTCTGTGAGGACCAGGACGGGAAGTTCCCTGGCCATGACGGACAGGGCATCCTCCGCGCTTTCTGTTTGGGTAGTCGAGAAACCCTCAGCCTCCAGGATGGCTGCGAGTACGCTACGAAGATTTTTCTCGTCCTCGACGATGAGAATTTTCTGGGATCGCATGCCGAGCGTTTTTTCGCTACTCTTAAATGATAATGAGTGGGTCATCGACCGGAACCCTGCGGAGGCAAGCAAAGCGCGAACTCGGCTCCGACATCCCGATGGCGCAATTCCACTTGGCCGTCGTGGACCATCATGATTTTCGTGACCACCGCCAGACCAAGGCCGCCACCCTTCGCCTTCCCTGTCACGTAAGGCTTGAAAATATCTTTGGCCAGATCCGGCGGCACCCCTGGGCCATTGTCCACGACCCCGGCCACAAACTGCCCGTTATCTTCGCGTCGACCGTATAACGTAATGCAGCCACCGTGGTTCGGCAAGGCTTCGACAGCGTTGAGCAACAAATTGCTGATAGCCTGTTCAAACAACTGCGGGTCGGCGACGATCTGCAGAGACTGAGGGCAATTTATAGTAAGGGTAATTTGTTTGGCCTCCAGATCCGTCGCATGCCTCTTGCTGCTGCGTAAAAGCAAGTCCAGTGCGGGCACTTCTGTGAGCTCTATATGATAAGGACGCCCGAAATCGAGAAATCCCTGGGTCATATCATACAGTCGCTGGACCTCCTCTTCGATGATGTTTATAAATTCTTGCCGGTTCACCGGCTGCTCGTAGCGGACCAGGTATCGCGCCGCACCGCGTAAGGAAGAAAGCGCGTTGCGTATCTCATGCGCCACCTGGGCTGACATCTCTCCAATCGTCGCCATGCATTGCATCGCCTGTTGTCTCTGGTGTAACTGATCAAGTTCCACCAGATATTGCTGCAACCGCTGTTCCAGCCGCTTGAAACCTTCTTCCAGGCGGGTTATTTCGTCGCCATCCGCCGGAATGGGAGAATATTGCGGGAAACTGTCCACATGGAGCCGCGACTCCACGTCCGCCATCTTCTGCGAGAGACGCCGAATAGGGCGAGTAAACGTGTTGCTAATTAAAGAAGCACCGATGATGCCAATGAAAGCCGTGATCATGCCAAGAAAGGAAAGACGCCTGATCGCAAGGTCCATTCGGGTATCCACTATGCTTTGGATAACATCGTTATTGGCCTGCAGGCTGACATAGCCGAGGATATGCGATCCAGCACGGATAGGAGCCGTAAACTCCTCGCGCCCCGGGGTTATCGGCACCAGGTCTTGCCGACCGATCGCCGTTGACTGTGTGCTTGCGACTATCAGACCCTGCTGATCTGTTATGATTGCGCGGCGGATAAGCGGGTTGCTCTTGATCTGTTCAATTAGTTTAAAAAGGGCGCTGCTGTTTTCTGATAGCAGAGGATCAGCGGCATCGTGGGCAAGCCCTCGGCTGAGATGGAGAACCTTACTATGAATCTGTTTCTCCATATTTTGTTCGACAGCGGTGTAAAGAAACAGCACGATGATCCCATAGATGCCGGCGATGAGCATGAGCACAAAGATTATCGATTTGGACCGCACGCTGAGTTGACGCCAGAAATCAATGGGCGTTACGCGGCTGTAATATGCTGTCAACAGTAGTCACTCATGCTTTGATCGTCCTATATAATTTCGGTCCCCCGTAGCCATGTCGGTGATATGAGAATGTAGGGACTTTCACCACTATGCCCTCAGCGACCGGTTCCTGAATGAACTGGACACACGCCTTATTAGGATGCCTGTCTTATGGAAAGGCCGTGGGACAACCTCGTCATCCCGTCCTCACCTGGCTCAGAACGGGAGTCCATTCTTGTTGCGGGACGTAACACTTGTCAACAGAGTGTCGGCAAACTCGATCAAGGCTTATCGTAGGAGTGTAGCCGTTGGGCTGAGAGGTGTGGTGGAGCGACCTGAACGTCAGGAAGCCTGGGTTTTCGGTGGTTGGGAAGAGCAGATGTGAGGCCATATGGCAAGCTACTGACTGGGCCATCCCTCCGACGGGGCCGGATGAAAGACTGGGTGGCTTCGAGGTCAGAAACCGAGGATACAAAGTGTATCGCGGCTACTGGCAGCGCAGTGACGGGTCGCCGAAGCGATGTTCCTACATCCCATCAGCCGCAGCAGGCCCATGGCGAAGTTGCGCAGAGTGGCCATCATGCGGGGGCCATTCCAGCGGCGGTTCTGGGAGCGGTCCTTATCCTAGGTAGTGTCCCGGACATGATGGCAGCGATTCTCGATCTGCCAATGGCCACGAGCCAGCGCCAACAGTTGTTCTGGATTGGCTTCAGAGGCGGTCAGGCTTGTGAGACCATCGGCCACCCCATCGTGGATCTGGTCGCTTTTCATGTCCACGGCAACACGCTGGATGAGAAAAGCCTGGCCGAGATGGGGAAAGTCGATGCCTGCCGCCTGGGGGGCAACGGTGATTTTACGGACTTCGAACCGGCCATGCCCGATGTCGGTGGTTTCAGCGCTGAGGGGGAAAAAAATTTTCCCAGGGGAGGCAGCCCAGACGGTTGTGGAGGGTTCGCTGGTTGCCTTTCACGACGGTGAAGAGGTAATGCGCTTTTTTTCCTCGACCAGGAAGCGGGCGGTTTCCCACTGCATAAGCAATCCGTCGGCGGTGAGAACTCTACCATGGACATACAGGTCGTGAAGCATGGAGCGCAGTTCCGGGATCTCGTTGGTCTTTTCGGCGATTTCCTGTTGCGCAATGACGGTACCCTGATCCTAAACGAAGGCGCTCCGCAACTGGACCTGGGTACAATTTTCGCGGACGGCCCCTTTGAGGATTTTTCCATCAATGGCAATTACCTACAGGTCGGCCTCTTTCAGGAACCTTGCCCCGAGTTGAGTATCCAGTCGCCCCGACTTCGACGGATTGCAGCACTCGGCGGAGAGTACTCTCGGAAGGCCGTTCGTAGCATCTGGTATTCTGGTTGTAGCGGCCCGTGATGTGTTTGAGGTGCTTCTGAGTCAATCGGTCCGCCCACCCGGCGATGGCGAGACAACTCTTGCAGCCGGCCAATACGGCGGCAATGGCGATGGTGAGGACGGCCGGGAAAGAATGACGCAGGCTCAGGCGCTTGCGGGTGTCGGGCAAGCGGCGCAAGAGCGCATGCAGGTCTTCGAGTTGGCGGTTTTTTTAGGCGCTGAAAGGAAACATCGGCCGGTTCCAGTGAACGGGTGGGTGGATGCTCTGGAAAGATCAGTACGCGCATGTGGGTAGAGGCGTCGCCATGGCACAAGTAGATGGATCTGAAGTGTACACCCAACTCCTGCAGAGATCAGTCCAAGTGGCACGGATTGCCTGCAACGGATGATCCTGAGGCACCCGTCGCTCGGGGGAGATATAATTGAGCATCCCTAGGGTCTCAACCTGGGATAATCACGCGCTTATCATTTCTGGCGTTTCCTAAAGCACATTATGCAACCGTATTTTTCAACATCTTCCTTAACTGGAAATAAATTAAGGCGCTTTCATTCTCAATTGAAAATTGACTTCTTAGAATGCCACAAATGCGGAAATTGTAAGTTCATTGTCAGCGGCACCAGCCACGCTTTGCGACAATGCTCTTTGTGCTGGTGGAATGCTAGATAGATTAGGTATTCGTATATTTCTAACGAAATAATCAACCGATATTTTAGTAAATTTAGTAATATGATATTGTCCGCCAATGGCCCACGTTTTATATACTCTCTCCTGTGAAGCTATGTTAGGTAGTCGGTCATAGAAGTCATAGCGCATGTCAAGCTCCAAGCGATTGGTCAAAAACAAGCCGCCGGAAACATAATATCCGCTCGCCTTATTCTGACTACCGGGATAAACCTGTGCGTCAGTAAGCGTAGAAGGTGCTGCTAAATAGGTATTGAACACTGCAGGCGCCTCAATCATACCGGTACCACGCATATATTCAAATTTTGCCCACCTTCCCCAGCGGTGCATATATCCTTGCGTATACGTGACACCAAGACCTTCCCGTGTCATAGCGTAAGAGCTCCCATCAAAATTAGGATTTGCATGCTGATACCAGAGAAATCCTGTCAGATCGCTGCGGAATGGCCCATGATCTGCTCCAAACCCCTTTAGAAGATAAGACGCCTGTACACGCCCTGCAACCAGTGGTCCACTTGAGGTATTAGTCCCTATGGTTCGCCCAAAGTTGCCTACCATAATCCCATATGCGTACTCCATCTTACCGACACGGAACCAATCCATTGCTTCCGCGCCAGGATACCGAAAGGCGTTATTACCTAATATACTTGTTCCCGGAACCGAGTAGCTACCGTTACCACCCGACGTGTACATAGTATTTGTTGAATAAAAAGGCTGCAATATTAGTTGTTTTACGAGCATGCTATAATTAAATCCGAATGTAAAATTTGGATATCCCTGCATAGCTTCTTCTGCCCCCGGCGCACGTATAACACCTACTTCAATGCGAGCGCCAGGTATATAACTAAATGTCGCATGTGCATCCATAAGCTGTGGAGTATAGTTGCCGCCGATATTGGTAAACGCATTGTTCCCAAACTCGCCGGACAGCATGTATGAAATATGCTTATTGATATTTCCACGCAACATAATGTGAGCGAAAAGAATATTAAATGATTTACTAGAAGTGTCTTGTGGCCCCACTAGGTTAATCCTAGGTGTCTGGTCATTTGCTGCTTTAGTTCCATTTATGTAATTGTATTGCGGTATAAAAAATCCGCTGAAATTAACGAGCGGCGCGTTTGCAGGAGAAACTCCAGCCAACTTAAACCAGTTTGCGGCATCGGCTGAATCTGTTGAACCTGTGACTAGAGCAACAACCGCGAACAGGCGGATAGCACACTTTAATTGTCCTTGTTTTTTTCTTGTAAACATATTATTCCCCTTCATATATAGCCCGAAGCTTATTTAGTGGCAAACCACATCATATTAGGTATCGATGACAAACTATCCTACTATCGACTACAGCGATAGTAGGATAAAAATATTAACTGTTATGGTTTACAGTCCTTAATGGAATTGCCATGATCCAGTCCCAAGAGTTGGTAAGATAGATGGTGCCGCCAACTATTATTGGACTTTCAATACCAAACTCGCCACCTATGAGGTGTTGATGCAACTCTTTTCCGGTAGTGGCGTCAACAACGAATATGTGATTCCCAGTAGTTATGTATAGTAATCCATTGTCATAGGTCGGAGCCGATCGTCCTGCGCCCGGCGCAACTTTTGTTGGAACATGCCATTTCCACAGCAACCTGCCAGTTTTCAATTGATAGGCCTGGTATGTTGAAGTCAGAGGATTGCCCACATACACCACGTTGTTATGAATCATAGGAACGCCACCCTTAAAAGCTGGGATTTTATCTCCGCCACCCATGTTTCTGGTCCATAAAACTTTGCCGGTCTTAGCATCAAATGCTCGAATGACGTTGCTAAGCGTCCCATTTTCTCTGGTTGATGGCTTGGTTGTGCCATCCGTTATAACCACACCATCTGCTACTGCCGGAGTTACGTCGCCAACTCCTGTATTGGTTGCTCCAGGGATCGTCCCCTTCCATACGACATGCCCATTTGACTGGTTGAGACAATACAGATCTGGCTTGATTGCCATACTAAAATATATGTCGTGACCATAAGCAGTCACGCTGGACATATTGTCCATGCCTCCGAGGTGGGTTTTCCATATCGGTTGGCCGGTAGTAGCGTTAATACCGTACGCATATCCTGCGCCATCCGCTATAAATAGCGCGTTGTGGTCATAGGCCGGTGTGGCCATGGTTTCGCCAAGTGTCGAGAAGTGCCAAAGCAGCTTTCCGTTGTTGCGATTAAGAGCATAAATACCATTGAAGCTCACATCGTTGCCGCGCGCTGCAGACTCTGGATTGTGCGCATATCGTAGAACATTTGCGAAATTGAATGCTACGCTTCCGGCTGATAGATATACCTTATTTCCAATCACCAGCGGATTGCCCATTAGATTATTACCGACAGGACTGGCGCGCCATATAAGTTTCCCGGTTTTGGCGTTAACCGCATAGGCAAACATGTCGTCACTTTCCGCATATACCACGCCATCGACAACTGATGGCCCAAGTGCATTCCCGTAGAACTGAGTTTGAGTTACAGATGCTTCCGCTGCCCCATAAGTTTTACTACCGAATGGTGGATTAGATAAAGGCCACGCGCGGGCTTCCGGAAACAACCAGGACACGCCGTTTTTAATCCATTTAGGAGCGCTGTTCGAGACTGAAAACGCGGCATTATGCGCGGGGTTAGCATATGCGTGTGTCCATTCGGATGGCCCAACCGTTGCATCTCTTCCGGTTGGTGCATTTTCCGGATGTGATACTGTTCGATATGGGCCTGTTGAATCTAATGGAACGGCCACTGATGCAGATGCCAATGGCGCGCAGCCAAAGATAGCTAATAGCAGCGACGAACAAAGAATTTTGTTATGCGGAATATACTTACCTACAATGCTTGACATATTAAGCCTCCGATCTATTTTCTGAGATCTATCCAATTTGTTTAGGGTTATCCTTCTGTTCACAACTTAGCTTTGCTTATCTCTGCTTTGTGGAAAAGCCAGCTGTTATATTCAAAGCAGATATCATGCCAGCGATATGCTGACGGAATGATGTTGTTTTATTTAGATAATATCATAACTGATGTTTCTTAGAAGGACGCCGATGTGCCAAACGGCGCAGCTTGGCTATGTAGTTGTGCCAAATGGACCAGCCTATAAGTAGTTGTACCTGATATATTAATTTTCCCGTCATGAGTACCAGGGATGGCGACACCAGCCAGGACGCCGTCAATGTCGCCTGATATAAATGCGGTGGCATGGTTGAGAGCGGTCAGTGATAGTGATGGAGTTGGGAGCCTTTTTGGTCACGTAGCGTGAGGGGCGGTAGTCATGGCCCATCGTTTATTGTGATCATTATAACGGCTCCGTATCGATCCTCTTGAAAATC
>JAJYPA010000294.1 GCA_021795795.1 Pseudomonadota bacterium
TTCTGAGGACCGAGACCGACTTGATGCCCACAGTCTGCTTCGGCAGAACTCCGGGCGATGACAATACCGGCTTGAAAGGCCGCTTTGAGTCATTTTCTTTCCGCTGCGGAATGACTGCTTCCAGTCTCAAGCCGCCTCACCCGCGTAAGCTTATCTTGCAAGGGTGTGCCAGGCAACGCTCGTAGGGGCAAGGCACCTCCTCCCTAGCAAACCACGAACAATGGCACAAATCACTCATGATCAATCTTTATTACCCATGAGCAAAACTTATTGCCTACGAACACCAGTGCAACTGCATTACCCGTTTTGCCAAATCCAGTCCGTAAATTGTATTCTGCATAGCGAGTCCTCCTTGACCCATTTGTGGATGAACTTCCACCTTGGCACTCTGATGCCGCCCGGTTCAGGCAAGAGCTCCCTGCCTGCTCCGAGGAGCTCTACGCTGCTGGGCCGGTGGAGGCATCCATTGCATCTAGACGCCCCCCACCGACAACTGCGCCTCGACCTCCCGATATTATTTGTTATTATAATATTTGACCGATACTTGAATTGCGGATATTTTCACGTGATTTGTTCGTCGAGAAAACGCTATGACTTTTGCCCTCTCCTGCCCAGTATTTGTCGATCAGTGCTGAAAAATGAACAGGATGCGTGCCAACTCAGCAATTCGACTAAACACCTTGCTTCGTGGTCGATCTAAGGCGTTTTCTGTTTTTTATCAGATCAGTAAGTCGAACATCGCCATTCTGGCGTGTGTTCAACCTTGGACGCTGACGGCTGTTCAACTGATGACACTGATTAACACGTGGATATGGAGCCACAATGGCTGCGCTTGGAATAAGACGATAGGCAGGCTTGCAAATCGGAGACTAGCTCTGGAATGAATCGATGCGAGATCTCTTTGGTTCTCCGCGCGCCAGCTATCAATCCAGCGGCAACGCAAGGTCAGTTTCTGGTGTCGCCATGAAAAAACGCAACGGGGTCAAGATTGGGCGATTTTTTCCCAACTATTCAATCTTGGGTGCTGTTTGGCACCCAGTTGCGGCTTTCCCGATGGCGCAAGTTTAAGTCGTGGGCGAGCCTCCCTACCAGCGTTAATCCGTCGTATCGTGAAAGACCGCGCAGGTTGCGGTTGCCCCAACAACAATCAGCAGCGATTTCGCCCTGCTCATCCCGACATAGAGCAGTTCCTCGCTGCGCGTCAAATCGATGGTATCCAGACCCCACAAAATCACGATCGGCGACTCGAGCCCTTTGAAGCGCTGAATCGTGTCGATCAGGACGGTGTTGTCGGCGCGAATGCCTCCCTCCAACCAAATCGCGGGCTTCGGTAGGGACAGTCGCTTCAAGGCGGCGTAGTAATCGGCTTTACGCAGCGCGTCGGCAATCAACACAGTGATATCTCCCGCAGAAACGCCCTGGCGAGCAACGAGGTCAACGATCCTGGCATTGATCTTCGCTGCCTGCGCATCGCGCCCTGGCGACGCTTCGAACAGCACATCGTCACCTTCGTTATCAGGAGGGCTGACCGGTGCCCCCTTGTAGTGTTTGTACGCAGCCAAATGGATTGGCGCGGTATTCCGGCAATTGGTTGTCAGCGTGAACGGCTCGTCACGTATCGGGAAGGTGCCAGCGCGCGCGTAAATATTCTGGTTGTCATCGTAGAAGACGTATAGCGGCGCGCTTTCGTAGTCCGACAGCAGGAGCTCGAGCGGGACCCAGAACTCTTCACGGAAATCCTGGCCCTCGTCACAAACGATCGCGTCATAACGATCGGGAAGGATCTCTAGAGAATACGCAAATGCGTTGGGCAGCTGTACGTCGTATAGATCCTTGCCGGGGTACGTTACCTTCGCCTCTGCAACAAGATCTCGACCCGAGACGTGATTGGCCTTTTCGACTTGTCGATAGCAAAGCTGATGAAAGCTCATTACGTCCAGGTTACTCGTGCCAGCGCACGTGTTCGACAAGTGATCGGCCAACTGTCTGTTGTAGCAAGTGAGCAGAGTCTTAAAACCCTCTGAGGCGAGGCGGTGAGCCTTTTCAAGCGCCAAAACGGTCTTGCCTGTACCCGCGCCACCACTGACCGCGGCTCTTCGATGTGAGCGCAGAAAGTCAAGAACTCGCATCTGGTCTCTCGTGAGCACCAGTCTGCGTGCCTCCTGATCGGCAAGCCGCGACGCGACCAGCGGAGCGACGAGAAAGGATTTCGCAAATACTTCTCGGACTACGTCGATTCCACGGCGACCTATCGGTGTAAAACTTCCGGCGTCGTTGCCCCAGTAGGCAAAGACCCCATCAATCCAAGACTTCGGGTCTTGAAGAGACCTGGCAGAGCCAATCAATGCTCCGGGCATATCCGGTCGACTCAGTACATTGGTGTCACCCACGTCGGGGAAGAAGACCGTGTGGCATCGAAGTACATTCCCAAGACCAAGGCCCCGCCACCGTGGGTGCTCGTTTAGCTTTGAACGAATCGAGTACTTGGCCTTTAGCGCCTGGCTGATCGGGTTGTTGACGAGATGCTTCTGCTGATGGCGGTCTACAGAAAACCATTCTCCAGTGTTCGCATCAAATCCGACACCACCGCCTTTCACTTCGATGCAGAGATAGCCATAGTCTGGATGGCATACCAAGAAATCCGTTTCGCCATCCTTTGCCTGCTCTTCTTCCCTGCGTAGGATCCAGCCCACTTGGAAAAAGACGACGTAGTCGGGCGGAAGTTTTTCCCTAAGTGCTCGATACACCTTCGCCTCGGCCTGTGATGGCAGATCATTGAGCTGCACTTCAGAAAGCTCAGGAATCATTGTCGTCATCAGATTTTTCCAGAATACGCATTCGGTGCAGATTCAAAGTCACATGGGGGGTCGCCTGCGACTTACCATCAAACAGGATCGTAAGCAGCTTGGTGTTACCACGGGTGACCACATCTCGAATTTCTCCACACCCCATGTCCTGATGCTGTATCCGTGCGCCGGGGATGAATAGTGCGGAAGGGTCTGCACGCTCCTCTGTTACCGCATCCCGCCAGTTGCCGTCGAACATGAAGGCAGTAACTTGGGTTGCCGGGTTTCGAATGGGATGGACGCGAATGTGCTCGGGATCGGAAACGAACTCGACGACATACAACCAGTAGCGATCCCCGTAGTCTTGAGCATTGCTGAACTGGAGCCGCGACAGACCGACACCGGTTTGGTTCCACTCCCCATTGACGCCCTTCACTTCGATAAACCGGTCTTCGCCAGTAATGGGGTTGCGGCTGATGATGTCGTATCCGGGGTGGGTTTGCGCCATCTGTTCCGGCACGCGACCGCGCTCCTTTTCATAGGCGCATACCGCCTCGCGAGCCACAACCTCGACCGCCAAGTTGTGCTCGGAGGGCTCGTCCTGATCGACGGCGTCCGAATGCTCGTCTTGCCTTTGCCGAACATAGGAAAGCAGGCGTCGGTCCCATTGTTCTTTGTGCTTGGGGCGGTGCTTCTTCGCGCGTCGCTCGCCTGCACCGGAGCCATTGTTGCTGCCGCCGCCAGTTTCCAAGCCATCGCGGTCAGTAACACCACGGCGGGGGCCGCCATATCCCGCCTCACGCCCAGATTGCTCTGCTGCCTGTCCTCCCGTTGAGGGCTCTGACATGTCACGTTGCCGTTTTCCATGGGGGTCCCCAGGAGCGCCGTCGGTCTGTTCACCAGAATCCTCAATGGAGGTAGATGCTGCCCCGGTTTCCTCGTGGTAATCTGACTCCGCTGTACCTCCCATCTCATCGAGGTCTGGCGACGTCAGGTCCTCCGTGTTCCCATCTGCTGTCTCTGTATCTAGGTAAGGAATACCAGCATCACTCAATTCACGATGTGCTTCTTCCACCGCCATCCCCATGAGTGGACGAACGCTTAGCGTCAGCTTTGAGATATCGCTGCCTGATTCCTCGGGCATCAGTTGGTGGAACAATGCATTGAGGACGTGTGGCCAACTCCGATCGCCCACTGGGCGGGCGAGAATCAAGCGCCTATTCCCAATCTCGTAGAACGCCTGAGCCGGCGTTGGGGGAGCGAATACCTGATCCCCTCCGACGTAGACAGACGCTTGAATGCGAACAACGTCGTAGCTGACAGTCGTCAACGTCGAAAGAGCGCTCCGAATTTTCTTCCTAACAATTGTTGGCTTGTCATGAAGCAAACGGGCGAGGATGTCCATCCTGTCCATCAGTTTTTCGGCGAGCTGGGGCTCGTCGACCTGCAAGCCGTCTACGAACTCAAGCACAACCTGCGCGCTCTCACTCAGCCGTCTGACACCAATTTCTTTCACGAATGGCCAAAATTCGGGGACGGGCTTGCACAATGCTTGGTCGAGTTCTCCGCCAAAGAATCCGGCATGCCACTCGCTATCCTGGAGCAGGACTTCGTCCGGATGAGTGAGCTGGCCCTGTAGGTTCAAGACGGTTGGCGCCTCTTGCAGACGTTGCAGGTCAGATGGGGTTAGCTCCTCATGTTCATAGGCGGTAGCAACGCTGGTCAGGCAGACGTCATAGACCGCCCGGTCTGAGCCTGTCAGTGGCTTGGACTGCTCGAAGTATTCGCCAACGATATCGAGCAGGATGTCGACGAAATCCTGAGCTTCTGGCGCACTCTTCACTCCAATTGCGTCGAAAAGCGGCTTAAAAGACTCGTAGTTGCCCGGAATGGTGTACGCATAGTGCCCAAGTTGCTGTCGCACCCAGTACAACTGGTTTGGACGAACGAATGTCTTCTGGCTTTCGACATAAATGCATCGCGAGCCAGCGAGAGTTGCAATGAGCGGATCTGATCGTTGTGCGCGCTCGTTCAACACCTGATATGTCGAGACATGGGGCTGCACGCCCGATGCGATGCAATTCTGCAAATGATCGATGACCAGCCGAGTTTCTGGATTGATGGAAATACCCAGTTCTTCCAGCAGCTCTGTTTTCAGGCGTACCGTGTTTCTGAAATCAAGAATATTGGCCTGAGAGCGGAATGCGTCGGCACGGTAAGGTGCGTACAGAGAGTTGGCCGAGTGCCACTCTTCCGTGTCCCCATCGGCAGGGAAACACGCCGCATCTCGAAGGTCATCGAGGGCATCCTGAAAGGCCCTTTTCTCTTTCCATTCATCGTAGTTGTCGCAGAGGACGTAAAAGGCCTCGCTGCTTGCACGCTTCGTATCTTCGGTTGGCAGGTATTTCTCGGCGATGAACAGCATCCGATCAACTAGGTGTCTGGCAATCGGTGATCGTCGGATGCCCAGGCTGTCGATGAACGTATGCACTGATCGCGTATTCGGAATGCGGCTGGCATCCAGCCAGAGGTGCAGCGCGTCTCCGAGAACCTTGACGAGGTCTTCAGCGCGGCGGTACGTGTTGACCGGGCGCGACCAGCCTCCATCCTGCGTAGGCACGATAGGAAGCTTTCCCATCAACCGACGTATGTCATCGTCGTTCACCAGCGTCGGGTGATTGGCGAGCTCGCTAATCAGCCGTGTGTACTTGCTTGCATCCAGAGGGCCGTCGTTATCGAAAAACGTCGGCAACACGCTCTGTACAAACGCCTCGATCGTTTGCGTCTGCACGCCCAGTTTGCTCGTCAGGAAATCTCTGGCCGATTCCGTGAGAACAGAGACGTCCAGCAAGTCGGCCTGGCCGGTGGGATCTGTGAAGTTACCCGGCAGAAACGCTTGGGTGGCTTTGACGAGGCCGCGGCTTGATTGCCATATAGGCAGGCCGCGCAGTTGTTGATAAACCGTCTTTTCGACGGCGCTTTGGTGGTCGAGATCAGCAAACAGCGTGTAGAGATCGCGCAGCTCCTTCGGGGCAACGGCGATGACATCCTCGACCGGTTCGGATTTGCACATCTCACCGATGTGAGACACCATCACGCCAAGACTGAGTTGCTTTATCAGTCGGGTGATTTTCGGAAATCCTGCGAGCAAGCTGGAGGCAATCGCGAGTCGCGGCAGCAATGCCGCAATACGGCCTGCGTCCAGACCGGCAGGTGCCGTGTAGGACTGGTTGATTGTTACCGCGAAAAGATCCTCGGTGACGACAAAGGGCACTGCCAACAGTCGTTGCACTGCTGGATTCGTGCTGGGGTTGCTCGCTCCCGCATCTGGAAGAAGGTCGTTGATGATGCCCCAGAGAGGGCGGTGAAAATGTTCCAGTCTTTCCTGGTCGACTTCCGTTGCTCCCGCCACCTGTTTTGCCATTGCCGATTCCATCAGCACAACGAGCCGTTCAAGCGTCAGAATCGGCGCGCCTAACTGGTTCATCGCCGTTTGGAATGGGCGCAGCTCCTCGGCAACGAGCCTGCCGCCCACCTCGAGCAATGCCTTAGCCTGATGTTCATTCAGGTTCGTGCGAGGAATAAATACGCCGCTGGGTTGCTGAAGGCTGCCGTCCTGTGCCTCCGCAATCTGTGCTTGTGTCGCAGTGACCTTCAGGCGCTCCCAGAACCGCTTGAAGCAAGCGGGGTGTCCCGCCGACTTGGAAGAGAGGTCGTAGGTCCGACCGAGGATCTGCCACAACTGGACGGGACCGAGCATTTGCAGCAGTCCTTCGGGGTCCCTGGCCAGCTCGGTGGCGGCGGCGTCGATGAGCATCTCGTTCCACGCCTGCTCGTGTTGATGTCCGGCAAAGATCACCGCTTTGCGATCAGACTCGGGGAAAAAGTCCGCGTTGAGGTGCAGAGGAAGCCCGGTGGACTGTTCGGTGGGCAAGAACGCGTAGAGCAGCCCCTCAGTGAGTGGTTCGGGATCAATTCGCAGGCCAATGCTGATATTGGTGCTTCGATGAAGCGTTTCCAGCCGAGCGTGTGTCGCGTAAAGCCGCTGGGCCGCCTCCGCTGCGTCGGCGCGAAGAATGTGCCATTGCTCAACGGCACCGCTGGGCCTGAAACTGACTATGAGGTCCGAGCCTTCGCTTCTATCCAGATCGCAGGCCAGCAGGAGTTGGCCATTTCGCCGTATCTCAGCCTTCCGAACGTAGCGAAGAAACAGCAGGCTCTTGCGAAGAACCGTTTGGAAATCCTCAGCTAGCTGATCGATGTGGGTGGGGCTGACGTGGGAGATTCCAAGCGCGAGGCGCACCTCAGTGTTGGGATCGCTCGCCCAGGGCAGAAAGAAAGACGTCCCATCTGGCTCTTCGGATGCCTCGATGAACCATTGCCCCCGCTCGGGGTAAAGCGCCAGCTTGATGCCGGAAGAACGGATCTCAGGATAGTCCGTCACCTGATAGGTGGATACGAAGCCGATGCCAAAGCGGCCGATATTCTCACCACGTGATAGTTTCCCTCCGCTGCCAACATCCGTTATGCGGTGGTAGTCACACTTATAGTTGCCGTCGGCGAGAAATGCACATGGCATTTCCAAGTCGCCGCAGTAGGTGAACTGACCACTGTTGCGCACCAGCAAGCCGCTGTCCGTGATGTCGAATACGATTTCCTCGGCTTTCGCGTCATCCGCATTCTGGATGAGCTCCAGCGCCATCACGTCGTAACCCTGCAGCCCGGCCAAGTGGCTTCTAATATTGCCAAGAAGGTTGGCGGTGTATGAACCGCTTAACTTTGGTTGGGCTAGCTGATCCATTCGTGCTCCCGGGGTTTTTAAGAGACTGATGAAAAAATCCTGAAAAATCTCGTGTGATCCGCAGATCTTAGAAGAAAAGTCCTGAAAGTGAGTTCTGAGTGAGCCAATTTTCCGGTTTTCTGCGCTTTCTTCGGCCATTTCACAGATTCTGGGCGAACGAATCCCATCAGGCCGCTCCCAATCGAGACACGCGCACCAGGTTATAAGCGGTGGCAGCCAAGGAGAAGTGCCGCCCAACCCGCTCCAATCCACGGAATCTCGCTTTGCGCATTCCGCCCACAGTCTTCATCAAGCCGAAGGTGGACTCGATCAGCCGGCGCACGTGAATGCTTAGGTCGCAGCCAGCGTGACAGATAGTGCTCCCACCGATCGCTGTGCCTTTGCACTTGCGGGCGACATGTGTGGTCACATTCTGATCCCAGAGGTCCTGGACGAAATCGTGACGATCGAAGCTTTTGTCGACACCGAGGGTGATGCGCTGGGTTCCACCCAGATCGTTAATGAGTTGGACAGCAGCATCGACTTCTGCGGTACCGTCGGCGATGGTCACTTGTTGTCCAGCGATCAGCCAATGGCGATTGTCCATGAGTACGTGCACGAGATAAGACAGGCGGGAAGCCTCTCTGGATGCCTTCTTGTAGAGGCGGGCATCGGGGTCGGTCACCGATCCGTAGGTTGCGTTGCTGCGCTTCTGGCCGGGAAGGCCGGAGTCCTCGCGGTATTCGGGATCCTTGGGCTGGAAAGACTTCTGCGAAGCCCAGGCTTCCAATAGTGTGCCATCGACGGAGAAATGTTCTTCGGATAGCAGATCCTGACTACGGGCCTGTTCTAGCACGGAGCGGAAGAATCCCTGCACCGTGCCGTGATCCAGCAGCCGACCCCGATTCTTGGTGAAGACCGTCGGCACCCAGACCGCATCGTCCATGCCAAGGCCCACGAACCAACGGAAGAGCAAGTTGTAGTTGAGTTGCTCGATAGGCTGCCGTTCCGGCCGGACGTTATAAAAGATCTGCAGCAGCAGAGCGCGTAGCAGAAATTCCGGCGGAATCGAGGGGCGCCCGAAGCTGGAGTGCACCGCGCTGAAGTGCCTATCCATTTCCGCACGCGACCGATCCACAATGACTCGGTTGGCGCGTAGCGGATGGTCCTGAGGCACACGCTGCCCCGGGGAGACGTAGCTGAAGAACCCTTGGGTCTCTACCTTGGTTTCGCGCATAGTCACAACCTCTTCAGCCTAGTCTCACCCATTATACCACCAACTTTTTCAGCGTTCTCTTATGCCAAACCACAAAATTCCTTGTCTGTGAGCACAAGGGTATGAATGTCCAGTAATTCATATATGGCCTTGGCTTTTTTTATTAGCTTTTTGTCTGCTGAAACAAAGGTGTCGCAGTATGCGCCATAAATAATGTGAGAGACATCATGCAGGCGAGATCTTGCTTTATCCTGCTGTTCCCGGTAGTAACCAATTTTTTCCAATAAATTTGCGGCCAAATTGACGTATGCCTCAAATACCCTAAATCGATTTCTTATATCCTTGAACTGCCATGAAAGAACATCAGCAGATTCACTCTTATCGATAATTCTTTGTGAGACTAAACACAATGCGATTAGCTCGCGGTATGATATATTCTGCAACACATTTTCCGGGGCGATATTGTTCATTTCCCGAGGGTTCCCCATTGGATTCTGGTTGGCGTCAGCAAGAACGAGAGCCTCAAGTGCTTCGGCAAGCTCATTGGCGTCGTAGTTGTCTACTACTCTTTTATAGCAGTCTTGAGGGGTCTCGTCGTACTCAACAAGATCGTTATAATTTATGGGGCGCAATGCATTTCTGCCTGCAATTTTTGCCAAAAAATCTATTTCTGCATCAATTATAGTTGAGTCTATCTTGTCCCGCTTTGCGGAGGCTGCAATATCTTCCAGGTGTGCG
>JAJYPA010000295.1 GCA_021795795.1 Pseudomonadota bacterium
TGGATGTCGCGGGCCATGGATATGCTGGAGAATGAATGGGCGCTCAATCGCGTCACTGGACAACCGGTGCTGAAGCTCCGCCCTCTCCTGCTGGTCGGGAATCCCGGGCTCGGAAAGAGCCGCTTTGTGCAAAGCCTGGGGGAGGCGTTGGGGTTGCCAACGGCATTCATGACGATGGCGGGGATGAACGACAACATGATGCTCAAAGGCACAGCGCGCGGCTGGAGTTCGGCGAGGGCGGGTTATCTGGTCGAATTCATGTTGGAAAACCGTCTGACCAACCCGCTGGTCTGTCTGGATGAGATTGAGAAAATCGGTACGGGGCGAAACAACGGTCGCCTTTGGGAAACGTTACTGACGATGCTGGAACCGGCAACGGCCAGTCGCGTCACGGACGAATTTTTGCTTGGGCCGGTGGATTATTCGTCCCTCAACTGGGTTGCAACAGCCAATGATGTGGATGATCTTCCAGAACCCTTGAAAGCACGTTTCACCATTGTTCGGGTGGGGGAACCCACCGGAGTGGACTTTGACCGTATTCTTACGAACATCCTCAAAGATGTTGCCCGTGATCTGGGCACGGAACCCTGGGCGTTGCCGTCCTTGAGTCCTCAGATAACCGAGGCGTTGCGACGACAGTTTCAACGTAAACCCGCTTCCCTGCGGCAGCTGGCCAGGGCCACACGATCGCTGCTGCAACTGGAGGCCAGAGCACAGATGGATGAAGATGGGGCACCGAGGCGTCTGCAGTGAGTTTGGGAAGGGGTTTCAACCCATAAGGATCAGATAGATAAAATTCACCCCCATGGCGTTATAGCCATACGTTTTACGAGAAAAACACCATGTTCATCCGATTGATTTCCGACATTCACGTGGATGTGAATCCACCCGCTACCGTCCGTCTGGCGCCTTTGCCGACGGACAGGGACAGTATTCTCGTACTCGCGGGAGACTTCGGCACGCCCAAAAAGCTGGCCGACTGGCTCAAGATGGTGGCAACCCCATTCCCGCACATCGTGGCAATACTGGGGAACCACGATTACTGGGGTTTATCCGTCGAACGGGCACCGGAGAAGTGGCGTGAAGGTCTGGTCAAACATTTACCGAAGGATCTGATGGCGCGCTTCACCCTGCTGGAAAGACAAGGCGTGGACATCGGCAATCTCCGCTTTTTCGGAACCACCCTGTGGTCCGATTTTGATGGCGGCGATCCCTATGCCATGCGGGCGGCACAGGAGACCATGCAGGACCATAAGCGGATACGGTGCCATGGGGGTGCCCGGCGCTTTTTGCCGCGGGATACCCTAGATGTGCATCTGGCCAGCAAAGTCTGGCTGGAGGAATCTATTGCACAGCCCTGGGCCGGACACAAGGTCGTGATCACCCACCATGCACCGGCATGGGAGTCCATTTACAAATCCTTCCGGCAGGATGATCTGTCCGGTGCCTACGCCAGCCGCATGGAGGAAACCGTGCAGCGCTTGGGGGATCTTGGCGTGCATTTATGGGTGCACGGGCATACCCATCATGCGGTGGATTACCGTCTCGGTGCGGTGCGCATATTGTCTAACGCCTTCGGATACCCGAGGGAAGGTACCGGCGTGCAATTGGATCAGGTGATTGAACTGGAGGAACAGGTTTTATGAATCCGCGTGTCATGGCCCATCCGGCCAATCTTCAGGGCCGGGATTTCATCGTCGGTGATCTGCACGGTCACCCCGACGTCCTGCGCAGACTCATGGATCATGTGGGCTTCGACTACGATACGGATCGCCTGTTCAGCGTGGGTGACCTGGTGGATCGCGGCCCGAACAGTGCCGAGGCGCTGGATCTGCTGGAAGCGCCCTGGTTTTATCCAGTGCTGGGCAACCACGACGCCATGCTGCTGGCCATGTTGAATCTGGGTCATTTGCGGGAGATGCGGCGGGAGGAAGCGCAACGGACCGCGGCCTACGCCGATCTCTTTGCCCGCAATGGCGGATGGGACTGGTTTCGTCATTATCGCACGGATGATGAGCGCTGCATGCAATGGCGGGCGGCACTGCGTCAGGTGCCGTTTTTGCGTATCGTCGACCCGATGGATACTTCCCCTGCCGGACGTTTTCACGTGCTCCACGCGGAACTGGCGGCGGAGCAGGGGGAGGGCGTGGCGGTGCTCTGGAACGATGCCGATCTGGACGACGCGGAGCATTCCCGCTGGCAGGAGGCGCACCCTATTATCGGCTATGACGCGGTGGGTACCTGGGAGGAGCATATCCTTTGGGGGCGGGAGATCCGCTATGCTCTGACCCATGATGTGCCTATCCTCCCGGCAAAGTTGTCCCGCACCTATGTGGGGCACACGATCACGCCGCCCCGGGAAAGCCGCTTGTTGCAGGTCGCCGGACATGTGTTTCTGGATACGGGTGCCGCCCATCTGGATCAGGCTGAGCGATACCGCGATCAGGGCTTGACCCTGTTTTGCCATCAGGAACAGCAGGGCTGGATGCTGACGGCGTCGGGCATCCAGGAGGTGGGGCTGAATTCGCCTTTAGCGGACAACCATAAGGAGTAAAACGACCCATGACCACGGTCGCTTACGCCTCCGATCTGCATCTCGAATTTGGCAACCCCGTGCCCACGGAGGGTCTCGGAAAAGCGGATATCCTGGTGCTTGCGGTCCACGCTGACATCACCCCGTCTCGCACAGCCATTCCTGCATATAGGTGGTGGCGTCCTCACCTTCCCCGACTCTCTCGAAGCCCATCAGCCGGATAGCCTGCGGGCTGATGAGCACCAGCTTGGGATCATACAATGGTGGCAAAGCTCGTTCATCCTTCGGCATGGCAGATTCCAGCACGGCGACCAAGTGACAGCGTTCCTGGTAGGTGCGCAGATCCCCCTTGGCCGGAACCTGCCTTCTGGCCGCCTCGCTCTTGAGGCGTCGCCCACGCACGCGCAGGGGGTATACACTGACCAACATGAGCCGATTCCTTTGACGCTATAATTTTGTACAGTATACCCGTTTCCAAGAGGTGCGCCATGTGTGGACGTTATGCCGTAGATCCCCGCAAACTGGACCGGCTGGTTCGCCTGTTGTCCCTGCCCTTGCCCGACTTCCCGGCGCACTATGATATTCGGCCCAGCCAGACCGTTCCGGTGATCCGGGATACCGGGAATGGCCCCGAATGGGCATCGATGCGCTGGGGGCTGATTCCGCACTGGGCGAAGGAAGCGAAGACCGGCTACAGCACCTTCAACGCACGGGTCGAAACGGCAGCCCAAAAGCCCGCCTTTCGGGAACCGTGGGCGCACCGCCGTTGCATCATCCCCGCGACGGGTTTCTACGAATGGCAGCCACTGGAAACCGGCAAGAAGCAGCCCTGGTACTTCGAGAGCACCGATGGGCAGGCATTGGCCCTGGCGGGACTCTGGGACCACTGGAAGGACAGCAATCAGGTCATCGAAAGCTGCACTATCCTGGTAGGGCCACCTGATCTTGCCGTTGTCAGCATCCATGACCGCAGCCCGGTCATGTTAGGGGATGCCGCTGTACCTCTGTGGATCAGCCCGCTTTTGAAGAAACCGGACATTCAGCGCGTGCTCGCGTTGCCGCATGGCGGTCTGCAAGGTCATCCGGCTGTTCAGGTGAGCGACGAGGGGATGCGCCATATATAGGCCTGACGAACGATATGCTGCCGAATAAAATTGTTTGTTATAGTTTTCAGCTAGTTAGCACATCATCGCATCATGTTGACATGCGCACCGCTTTCCTTATATGGTTTTCTCTAAGTGTTTGTTACTCGCCGTGGAAGATTGTCTTTCTAACATAGCCCCAAAGGATGAAGACCATGGCAGAAGAAGATACGAACGCCGAGTTCTTATCCCGCAAAGAATATGCGTCTGACAAGATTATTACATGCGGATACACAACAGCACAGATCAACATCGCCTCAAATAATAGCATTGTTCAGATGCTAAAAGACAGCGACATGTTCGCTGCTGTGTCCAAGCAGATGATTGGCATTTTCACTGATCTCGTTGAAGATCGCGTCAACAAGAACTTCCATGATAATCTCGCGTTCCTTCAGCGGCAAGGAATCATACCTGTAAGCAAAGAAAGATTTCTGGATCATGAGCGTACTGTGCGCGTTGCGAGGGGCGGTACCGCTCTTCTTCTGCAACTTGGCATCCATGCAGTTCTTTATAGCCTAGATTTCTACGGAAAGAAAAGGGATTTTGAAAAATTAGCCGAATCAGTAGCTGCAGGAATAGCTTACTTAACAGGCAAATATACATTGCCTGCACAAAACGTTCTTAGAAAGATCTATCGAGCAAATTTCATAGACTTCGATGACGGCAAAATCAAAGGCATTTACCAGCGATATATTGGTTCGGAAATAGGTATTCTTCCCACGCCAAGAGACAACGACAAAGTTATTCTTAGAGATATTTATACTAACATATTGACAGCCGCAGATCTTGAGGATGACACGACCTTTGGCCGAGCGCACGACCTTGGGCAAATTTATGGCTTTGGCAGCAATGAAATCGAAGATATCGTTTCAGGATGCAAGAGTGGAACAAACATCGAGTCTGATTTATCAGGCATAGTCGCGTTGAGTTTGGATAGCGTTCTTGCCGACCTTGCAAGTTCTGTTGAGTACGCAAAAAGCTGCGCTCGCTACACGATCGAGAACGATCCCTACGCGATCATGAGGGAACAGCGCCGGAAACTTATCATAGATAGCGCCCTAAGCGCTGCTGGGATTATCCCTGGCGGGGCATCTGCTTTTGCACTGATAGAAACACCGGCTGTTGGCGTAATATCAAAATTCTTGAACGCAGATTTTCCGATGTACAAGGAAATAAGAAGGAGGCTAAGTTTCACAAGAACAAACTAACTCTTTGAAAATAAGGCGACTATGGCTGAAAGTAAATCATTATTCGCGCCCAACATGAGGAATGGAACATTTCTCACTGAGGATTTTATTCGCTCTAAAATTATTATTAAAAACAATAGAGCTGAGGTAGATGATGCCCTTCTTTTAATTTTAAGAGAGGCTTTACATACAGCGTCAAAAAGATTGATGATCTGCAAGAGATCACCTGAACTTGGCATTGGATATGCAATTATCGATTTTTTCAATATACCCAAGAGCCTGCGAAAACATTGGGTAAACGTAACATTTATGAACCGCGCCAGAGAATTAATCAACGAGACAGAGACAAAGATCAAAAATCAAGTATGCGAGGATCCCGAAGAGTTGCTTCAGTTTATCCAGTACACTTCACAGCAGTTCCGTGATGAGTTGGAAAAATTGTATTTTGAGTATGAAAAAATGTACAGAAAAGGCCTTTGAGATGTTTCCAATTAGCTATCCTGTCGATAGGGGGTTAGTATGAGTCTGTTCTCACGAAAAAAGACTTTTGGTGAATTTATTAAAGGCGTCGTAAAAGAAGGTGATTTTACAACAACAAAACCCGGAATCATAAGTAAAGTTGTCGACACTGCCAAAGATGTTGGTAAGACTGCTGGTGAAGGGGCTGCTATCAGCGCGACAGCAATTGGTGGTGCTGCGGCTGCAGCAAAGGCCGCGGAAATGATCTCTCGTGAGAGGGCGAAAGCAACTTTTAAACATGGGAAGGGCAAGACTTGGGACGATCAATGATCGTTGTCGCGATGAACTTCCTTGTTATCACTCTAGCTACGTTGCATGTAACCTGTTAACCCGTTATTAGGAAGCACCATGCCGCGCGGACCAGCCAAGAAACCCAAGACCAAAGCCACGAGCCAGACCGTGGAAGCCACGCTCTGGGCCACTGCCGACAAGCTGCTGGGGCACTTGGACGGCACCGACTACAAGCAGATTGTCCTAGGACCGATCATTCTCAATTGTCCGACCATAGAATTCAAAAAAAAGCGGCTGAAGGGAAACTCGCTTAGCCCCCCATTGTAATATGGGCAGCAATTAGCTTTCCGTCACGCCATATAATAACAGTCGTGGTTTTGCCTTTATACTTAGATAACGCACGGTGCCAATCACTTTGTGTGCGTATACCAATATCACCAACACGCTCGACCACATCTCCTCTCATCACGTTAGCGTAAAATGCAGGCGACCCTTCCACAACGGCAACAACCTTGATCCCTATGTTTTCGCCAATTTCTTGCCTTTCTTTTGGCAATAAGTCTCGCAGAAGCATTCCTGATTCTAATGGCGCAAGTTTTTCCAATAAGTAGCTATATAGTTAAACCGTTGCGTCGTGTGAGGTATGTATATAGTTTGCGTACCATAACTTGTAGTGGTGCCATTTGCAAAGAAAGTGTGCGACCCAAATGCACCAAATGATGAAGTATTAGAAGTTTGCGAATTAGGCATAGTTATAGGTATCTGGCTCGTAATTGTACTTGTGTATTTCGAGTAAACAATTACCGCGGACGCCCCAATCTTTTTCCCTTCGATCAATGCACCATCTTCATTTACATCCCCGCCGTTAAAAAGTGAATAACCCACCATAATATATCCACGCTCTTCCATTCTAATTATATCTTGCTTAAGATTTCCGCCATGGATTATGTTTGGCTTTCCCCCGCTGATAGAGGCAAAGTTTAAATTGCGATGTGCCAATGAAATGGGCGTGTAGTATTTTGAGTATGGATTCTCAGCGCAACCTGCCAACGCCCCAACCACGGCAACCGCCGCCAGCAACTTTCCGCTCTTCATAACGACTCCCTCCCCCGCGCATTATTTCGTAAAAAGAAGATAGGCGACCATCTCAAACAAAGCAACGTCATCCCCCATTGCCTTGCACACATGAGATTAGGTCCGGCTATGCCCCATGAACACAATCTTCAAACCTTTCTGTAACATTGCTGTTATGGCCTAAAAACGTCCTTGCTGTGTCTGGTGTGGAAGAGCGATTCTTGGTGGACAGCGTCTTTCATTTCTGGATCAGCCCACCTCTGAAAATGCCAGATATTCCGAGGGTCCTTGCCTTACCCCATGGCGGACTGCAAGGTCATACGGTTTCTCGTGTGGCAGATGACGGACTGCATCCGCTCTCAGCCTGACTATTTTTGTTTGCCTAGCCACAATATCCCCACAAGTCACAAAGGATGCCCCATGCTGCGCGGCCATCTGAATGAATGCCGACTACAAGCACGCTTTGTTTGGCCCCGTCTTCCTTTAATACACCTTCGGTATTTGCATGTGATGTAATGTATTGTTATCAAAAACGATTCACTCGCCCCGATCCACATAATCTTCTGATGACAAACTATCAAATGGTATCACATACAGCAAATCGTTTATAAGCAATTCCATTGCGGTTGCGAGACATGGCCGTAAAGAAACATAGCGTCCGTCAGAATTGATAATTGGATTTTCACCTAATTCGTGTAACCCAGGGAAATCACTCGGATTATACAGAAACACATCCCATCCAAGCCTCTGTGAATCTTCCATGCCCAGGGGAATCGCACCGAATCGCTTTATAAGTACCTCACCATATTTCATGGTGCCACACGCAGAGCACCATTCGACAACACGATCAAGTGCCTGTTCAGAAATATGTGACCATACCGACTGACCATCCCGCATGATCGATACCTCGGCACCTCTACCATAGATGACATGCTTGCCTATTCGTATAGCAGGATCATAATACTTACTCAATTCAACCACACCCAACTGCATCTCAGCACATGCGTCGTGCAATGCGCAATAGAACTGAAAAAGACTATCATCCCCGTGCGACAAATACAGTGGCGATGATTTTTCATTTATCCTCGAACTAGAGATGCATGGCTCAAATTCTTTTTCATGGTGATAAATAACACCGCTTCCCAGTATGCAAATATAGTTTGGCCACACTGACACAGGATTTACAGATTCCCACTCTCTTAAGTTTTCAAGAAGCGAGCTTAATGAATTTTCAGATAAGCTAAAGGCAAATACCATGCCAAATGGCTTTGATCGCGCATGGGTTGCAGATAACCGCCCAATCTTGTGTGTTACGACACCTGCTGGTGCCATTTGTTTGAAATTCTTTATTTTATCCAAGCAGTCTATAAGCTCGCTTTTTGATAATGTTGACTTAACCTCAATGATTCCGTATACACTGTCTATCGGAAACACCTTAGTAGTCTCGTCATAAATCAAAGTTACGCCGTTAAGCTTATCGTAGATAATAATGTCGCTCTGGTTAGAAACGTCACGAACGTGGCCTACGATCTCACCAGAACCAATTCCATATCTCGCTGGCAGCCTTTCTTCTGCAAGGAACGCCTTGAGAATGTTCTCTCTAATTGTTCCCCGCGATCCACGATGCCTGACCTGTCTTGCGGCCTCAAAATCGATAGACATCTTTCTACTTATTTGTTGAAATAAAATCTTTGTATCCATTTCCTCTGGCATCCACTTAAGTTTCCAAGCCGCCCCTATCGATGACCGTCTACACTGTTGGGGCTGAAGAGTCGCCCAGCATTGCCTCTTGGCCTTCCGACACCCCTCTCGCCACCCCCTCGTTCCATGCTATAACATCACAAAAGCAAAGGGGACACCATGCCGCGCGGACCAGCCAAGAAGAAAACCGAAGACACCACCAGCCAGAGCCTCGAATCCAAGCTCTGGGCCACCGCCGACAAGCTGCGCGGCCACCTGGACGCCGCCGACTACAAGCATGTCGTGCTGGGCCTCATCTTCCTGAAGTACATCTCGGACCGCTTCGCCCAGCGTCATGCGGAAATTCTCGCGGAAGGCCTTGCAGGCGGCAATGGCGCAGACCCTGAAGATCGTGATGAATACACGGCGGAAGGCGTGTTCTGGGTGCCCGCGTCTGCCCGCTGGCATGTGGTGCAGGCCGCCGCCAAACAGACGGACATCGGCAAGCGCATCGACGACGCCATGACCGACATCGAAAAGGAAAACCCCAAGCTCAAGGGTATCCTGCCCAAGGGCTATGCCCGTCCCACGCTGGATCAGCGCCGCCTGGGGGAGCTGGTGGACCTCATCGGGACCATTGGCCTGGGCACGGCAGAACATCAGGCCAGGGACACCCTGGGCCGTGTCTATGAATACTTCCTGGGCATGTTCGCCAGCGCGGAAGGAAAACGCGGTGGCGAGTTCTACACCCCGGCATCGGTGGTGCGCGTCCTGGTCACCATGCTGGCCCCCTACAAGGGACGCATCTATGACCCCTGTTGCGGGTCCGGCGGCATGTTCGTACAAAGCGAAAAGTTCATCGAAGCCCATGGCGGCAAGGTGGGGGACATCAGTGTGTACGGGGAAGAATCCAATCCGAACACCTGGAAACTGGCCCTCATGAACCTCGCCATTCGCGGCATCGAGGCCGATCTGGGACCGGAAGCGGCGGATACCTTTCACAAAGACCTGCATCCCGACCTGCGTGCCGATTACATCCTTGCCAACCCGCCCTTCAACATTTCCGATTGGGGTGGCGATCTGCTGCGGGACGACAAACGCTGGCAGTACGGCGCACCACCC
>JAJYPA010000023.1 GCA_021795795.1 Pseudomonadota bacterium
CAGCACGTTTGGCGATGTGCCTGTGCTCGGCCAGTTCTTCCAAGGACCACCGATCGGCGTCAGCATCTTTACAGCAGGCTTTGTCCTCGCCATCATGATCATCCCGTTCATAGCCTCCATCATGCGTGACATGTTCGATGTGGTACCCACTTCACTGAAAGAATCGGCCTACGCCATGGGTTCGACCACCTGGGAAGTGGTCTGGAAAGTCATATTGCCTTACACGAAAGCCGGGGTGATCGGTGGCATCATGCTAGGACTCGGACGTGCGATGGGAGAAACCATGGCGGTTGCTTTTGTGGTCGGTAATTCTATGGAGCTTAATACGGGATTGTTCTACCCAGGAGCCACCATTGCGTCAACGATGGCGAACGAGTTCAACGAAGCCAGCGGTTTGCACATGTCCTCGCTGATCGCGCTGGGCTTTATGCTGTTCATCATTACTTTCCTTGTGCTTTCGCTGGCGAAGTGGTTCCTGCTCCGCCTCGAAAAATCACAGGAAGGCGATAAGACTTGAGGACGCACTGTTATGATCTCAAAATTCCAAAAAAGAAAAATAATCAATTATTTCAATCTCGGGGCCTCTATGCTGGTGACGGCGTTCGGGCTTGTGATGCTGGCCTGGATTCTGACTGTCCTTTTCGGCAAGGGTTTTCAGTACATCAACTGGGCGGTTTTCACCCAGATGACACCGCCGCCCGGCGCGTCGGGAGGCTTGATCAATGCCATCGTAGGTACGTTGTTGCTCACACTGTTCGCCGTCTTGATCGGTACACCCATCGGCGTGATGGCTGGAACGTATCTCGCCGAGTTCGGCGGGAAAGGCCGTTTCTCAAGTGTTGTTCGCTTTATCAATGACGTGCTGCTCTCCGCGCCCTCGATAGTTGTCGGTGTGTTCGTCTACACCATTCTTGTCAAGCCCGTTGGCCATTTCTCAGCTTGGGCGGGGGCGATTGCCCTATCTATTCTCGTGATCCCCGTCGTCTTGCGTACCACCGAAGACATGCTTTTGCTTGTGCCTCCCCAGCTGCGGGAAGCCGCTGCCGCATTGGGTGCACCAAGATATAAGGTCACGATCGACATCGTGTACAAGGCGGCCCTGAGTGGCATGTTCACCGGTTTATTGCTGGCGACTGCCCGAATCATGGGCGAAACAGCCCCTCTGCTCTTCACGGCATTGAATAACCAGTTCTGGTCACTGGATATGAACCAGCCCATGGCGAATATGCCGGTTGTGATTTACCAGTACGCATTGAGCCCATACGAAGACTGGCAGAACCTGGCCTGGGCCGCGGCCCTGTTGATTACAATCGCGGTTCTGGTGATGAATATCATTGCCCGCTACACACTCAAGCAATCCAGTTCGCATTAACTTTTACCCGTTGATAGAAGAGATCATTTCATGACATCACAGACCATGGCCGATCAACAGCCCGATAGCCGTAGTATCGGCTTTAAGATGTCCAATGCCTTGAAAGAGTCCGAGGTGCGTACGCACCTGCTGGAGAAAA
The DNA here is from genome assembly GCA_021795795.1 of Pseudomonadota bacterium. The sequence continues at coordinate 1,512 of JAJYPA010000023.1, forward strand.
AGGACAGTGTGCGGTTGGTAGATAGCCCCAGACTCGACATCCGTGATCTTTCGTTCTTTTATGGCAAATATCAGGCATTGCACAACATCAACATGCAGATTCCGGATAAACAGGTAACGGCTTTCATTGGTCCGTCTGGCTGTGGTAAATCGACTCTGCTGCGCATCTTCAACCGTATTTTCGATTTGTATCCCGGTCAGCGTACATCGGGTGAAATCCTGCTCGATGGCAACGATATCCTCAACCCCAAGGTTGATGTCAATATGCTGCGTGCCAAAATCGGTATGGTGTTCCAGAAACCGACCCCATTCCCTATGTCGATTTACGATAACGTAGCCTTCGGTGTTCGGCTTTACGAAAACCTGTCAAAGTCCGAACTCGATGAACGGGTCGAGTGGGCGCTTCAGCGTGCCGCCTTGTGGATTGAAGTCAAAGACAAGCTCAATCAGTCCGGTGCGGCGCTTTCAGGCGGCCAACAGCAGCGTTTGTGCATTGCCCGTGGTATTGCTGTCAAACCGCAAGTTCTGCTGCTGGATGAGCCGACATCCGCTCTGGACCCCATATCCACCACTAAAATCGAAGAACTGGTGCATGAACTGAAATCCGATTTCACCATTGCCATCGTCACGCACAACATGCAGCAAGCGGCGCGTGTTTCCGATTACACCGCCTTCATGTATCTGGGCAAGCTGGTCGAATACGATCACACGGACATCATCTTCACCAACCCAGGCCGAAAGGAAACTGAGGATTACATCACCGGTCGATTCGGTTGATTCCCTCCATGAATTCTAGGCCCGCTCGAATCGCGGGTTTTTTATTTAAGGATGCTCTGATTAATTCCATCCTGAAATTTCCAGAGAGTGATGATCAAAAATGCGATTTTTGACTTTCTTCATGAACAATTACGTACGTAATCGTTCTTGGCGGCACATCCCTGTACCACTCGGAACCTCAGATTAAATCGGAGGCTCCTTAAATCTTTCGGAAAATGGCGAGATCACTGTAAATTGCAAGAGTAACAACCAGTTAGCCAGTATTTTTCAATCCAGACACGGGCTTGAGTGAAAGTGATTTATGAAGTGTTGCTCGGGCGACGCGTCGTTGGGTTTTGACAGGTATGCCAAGTCACGATCATGCCACCATGATCCCAACATTTGCTACATCAGGTTCATCTCACATTCAAAAGGCTTACTCTTGACAAAAAATACGTGAACGGTATTATGCGCGCCACCCGTAAATAACGGGGCTATAGCTCAGCTGGGAGAGCGCCTGCATGGCATGCAGGAGGTCAGCGGTTCGATCCCGCTTAGCTCCACCAATCGATAGTTTTTTGGCGTCCAACGGAGTCCAAAAAATCCCTAAAAACCCGCATTGCATCAAGCTTTGCGGGTTTTTTTACTTTTGGTCATTGAAACCGCCCAGTATTTTTTCGGGCACCGGGTAAGATTCAGCAATCCCCATTTTTCAAAGTGAGGTTGAACCAGCTTTTTTGAACGGGTGCCTACCCTTCGTAAAAGGGGTGACGAGGGGATTTCAAAAAGCTTTGATCTGAGGTGTGCTCAAATCCAGGCATTCTTGCGATCTCGCCACGGTATTGCCGTAAGAGGGGGAAGACAGCATCCGCATTTGTGCCGGCCTTCCCGAGCAGGGTACGATGCCCTGCCGCACAACGGCTTAAGCCTGTGATGCGAGGGGTAGATGCTGCAGACATTCCTTGGCTGCCATTTGGCATGGAATGGCTTTTGGCTAGTTTAGAGCAGCGGGCTGGTCAGACGGGCCAGATTCTGGACCATGACCTCGCGCCGACTGCGTAGCGCCCAGGCTTCGATGCTCAGAATGCGGGCAGAGTCGCGATAACGTGTCAGCAGCCGGTTGAGTGTCTGGGCGGTTTGCGGCGCATAGAACAAAAGACCGAGTTCCGCGTTGATGAGCGATGAGCGCACATCCAGATTGGCACTGCCGATCAATGAAATCCGGTCGTCAAACAGGGCAAATTTAGTGTGCAGGAAATAACGGGGATAACGCCGGATGATGATACCTTGACCCAGTAGCTCGGCATAATAGGATTCCTGTGCCCACTGAACCAGACGCTGGTCGAGTCGCTCCGACAGAATTAGTTCCACCTCTACGCCGCGCTGTGCCGCCGTTTTGAGAGCCAGTAACATCGCGTCATCAGGTACGAAATAAGGTGTGACGAGCCGGATCGATTCGGTGCTGACATGTATCAGTGAAAGCAGAAGTTGTTGCTGAACCGGGTCGGGGTATTCCGGGCCGCTCGGCAGCCCGAGGCAGATTTCATCACCTGCCGGTTCGGGGGTCGGAAAGTACTGCATTCCGGTGAGCATGGCATTGCGTTCGATATACCAGTCACCGGCAAAGACGGTCTGCAACTCCAGCACAATGGGGCCTTGCAGGCGAAGCATGATGTCTTCATAGATGATTTTTGGCTTGAAATCCGGACGGATCAGATTCATGGAGCCGGCATAACCGATCAGCCCGTCGATCACCACGAGCTTGCGGTGATTGCGCAAATCGAAACGCGCCGCCTGGCGGGGGAGTTTGCTACGTGGAAATGCGCGTGCCACCCGGATGCCCTCGGCCTCCAATGCCAGCAACGGAGCCATGAATGCCTTGCTACCGTAGTCATCTACCAACAGGCGGACTTCAACGCCCCGCTTCACCGCGTGGAGCATGGCCGCGAACACGGGTTCGGTTAACTGATCTCGTGCGGCGATATAAAACAGCAGATGCACCGAATGATTGGCGTTGTCGATGTCGGCAGCCAGTTGCCGGACCAGTTCGGGGAGCTGCTCGATCACGGCGACTGCATTGCCGCCAAATTCGGGAAATATGCGCCAATGTTGCGCCAGTTGTGCGATTGGACGCCATTGATCTGGCAGGATCGTGCGATGGTGGAGGCTCTGCTGCTGCTGCAGGTGGTTCAGGTTCGGAGCCAGGGCTCTTTCCAGGTCGTCGATCTTCCGTTGCCGGGCGAGTGCAACACGTGGACGACCCACGAAAAGATAAAAAATCCCGCCGATGACCGGTTGGAAAAATATCAGCAACAGCCAGGCCGTTGCGGTCACCGGTGGGCGCCTCATGGGGACGACGATCAGGGCAAATACACGGACCAGCCACTCAAGAAGTACATAAAGAGCAGCCCAGTGTGGATTGTGCAGATCGAACAGTTCGAGCATCAGTGTCGCCCTCCGCCCGAAGCCGCGAGTAATACGCGGTCCATCCACCTAGAGGGTAGAAGCCGACGCAGTATGGAAAACAGGTAAGTGGGTACGGTAACCGGATAACGCGCCTTAGGACGGCGCGATTCGAGCGCGTGAATGACACGACCGAGAACGGCCTCGGGGGGGAGCGTAAAAGGAGCGGCCGGCCCAGGTTTATTGAGTCGTACAAGCTGCTTGCGATAGGCATCGGCATGAAAAGAAGACTCGATCGGGATGAAACGGAGGAATGCAGACGCGGCATTGGCGCGGAAGCGGGAGGTGATCGGCCCCGGCTCGATCAGGGAAACATCGATACCCGTGCCATGGAGTTCCAGCCGGAGCGTATCGCTTAAGCCTTCCAAAGCAAATTTGCTGGCAACGTAGGCGCCGCGAAACGGTAGCGCAGCAATGCCAAGTACTGAGCTGTTCTGGATGATCCGACCGAATCCTTGAGTGCGCATCAGTGGAATGACCCGGTTTGTGAGCACCTGCCAGCCGAACAGATTGGTCTCGAATTGAGCGCGCAATGCCTCACGCGATAAATCTTCAACTGCGCCGGGCAGGCCAAACGCGCCGTTGTTGAACAGCGCATCGAGCATACCGTCCGTGTGCGCCAGGGCTGCATTCAGGCCGGATTCGATGGATTGATCATCCGTGAGATCCAGACACACCACCGGAATATCGGCATGGGGCCAAGTCTTAATATCTTTTTCCTGCCGAACCGAAGCGATGACCCGGTGCCCCCGATCGGCCAAGCCGCGGGCCACGCACAGGCCAATGCCGGATGAGCAGCCGGTGATCAGGATCGAGCGAGGGATTCGGGCGGTGTTCTGCACGTCGGTGAGCCCCTGTTTGAAACTGCGACTATCTTAGCTCAATCCCGGCGCTCAATCCGCTACGACGTTGAACTTGGCGCTATGGTATGGTGTCTACTACACAGTGTTTGAACATGATAGGAGTGTGCCATGAGCCTGCAAAATTCAACCGTAAGCCCCCGTAGTGAGTCGTTGCTGGCTACCAACCAGCTGATTCGCAACACTTACCTCATGCTGTCGCTGACCTTGATTTTCAGTGCAGCGATGGCGGGCGTATCCATGTGGATGAACCTGCCACCGATGATTTCGCTTATCTCGATGTTTGGTTCCATGGCATTGATCTGGTTTGTGTTGCCGCGCACCGCGCGTTCCGGCGCGGGTCTGGTGACCGTCTTTGCCATTACTGGCTTGATGGGGCTGGGTCTTGGGCCAACAATCAATTACTACCTGCATCTCGCCGGTGGTGATCAGATCGTGATGACCGCATTGGGTGGCACGGGCGCCATTTTCCTTGCGCTCTCGGCCTATGCGCTGATCTCCCGTCGTGATTTTTCGTTCATGGGCGGCTTCTTGATGGTCGGCATGATTGTCGTGCTGCTCGCCATGCTGGGGAACTTGTTCTTCCATCTGCCGGCATTGTCCATGGCGCTTTCCGGCGCGGTCATCCTGTTGATGAGCGGGTTTATCCTGTTCGATACCAGTCGTATGGTGAACTCCGGTGAGGATAACTACCTGATGATGACGGTGAGTCTTTATCTGAGTATCTTCAACATCTTCGTCAGCTTGCTGAATATTCTGGGTGCCAGCCGGGACTGAGTCTGCTTCGGGCTGACCATGCAAAAGCTCCGCTGGTCGGGGCTTTTTTGTTATTCAATCAAGTATGAGCTGAGCGGGAGGTTCTGGAATGGATTGGCTCAAGATCTTTTCTGCCCTTTTTATCGTGGCGATGTTGGTTTTTCTGTGGCCGAGAGCGGGGCAGATGATCAGGGAGAGTCGCAAGGGTACGATCGATGAATGGCTTTGGGTTGGCCTGTTGCTGCTGGGCGTGGCGGCCTTTGTCGCCTTTTTGATGCACAGCATGCACTCGACAGTGGTTTGATCGCTTAGGCAGGCTATGATTCGCTTTTCTTGACGAATCAGGTTTTCTCATGACCGAAGCCGCCCCGAACCGATTGCCGGATGAGGATGTCCGCGCTGCCATGCGCGCCATGTCCGGTTACATCGATATCACCCCCGAAGATTTTCGTGAAATCTATGAACTGGCGCATGAACATGCCATCAAGCGCCTATTCGCAAAGATGGACGTGCCGCACCTCATGCGGCGGGATTTGTCTGCGCTTCGCCCGGATCAGTCATTGACGGAGGCGGCCGAGCAGATGGCCTTGATGCACGCGCATACCTTGCCGGTGGTGGATGAGTCCGGACTGGTGTTGGGTGATGTCAGCGAATGGAATTTCCTGCGCGGCTATGGCGCCGATACTTTCTTCTCACTGGTATTTCGTTTGATGGCGCACGACGAGCGATTCATCGCGTACTGCGAGCGAACCACCGTGGCGGAAGTGATGACCCGGCCGGCGGTCACGTTGCCGGAACATGGCACGTTTGCCGATATCGTGAGTGCCTTCCATCGGGTGGAAGAAAAGCGCCTGCCGGTAGTCGACGCGAATAACCGCATCATAGGCGTGGTGATGCGCCGCGATTTTCTCGAGAGCTTCCACTGGGATCAGTGGTTGTGAGCCGCCCGTCGAGCGATCCTGCCCGGCCGACCGGTTGGTCGGGCTACTGGCGCAAGTGGCGCGGGCGTGGTCATGGCTCGCCGCCACGGGTGAGTTGGGCCGAGGTTTTATGGTCGGGTCTGGGTGGCGTGTTGGGGCTGATGGCTGTCGGGTTGTGCGCACTGGCATTTAGCGGGCTGGATCGCATCCTGATTATCGGTTCGATCGGTGCCTCGGCCGTGTTGCTGTTCGGTGCCATTCGTAGTCCGTTGGCGCAGCCGCGCAACCTGATTGGTGGTCATGCGTTGTCGGCGCTGATCGGCGTGACCCTTCATCTGCTTCTTGTCCGTGAAGCGGGTGATCCGGGTATCCTGTCCGGCATTCAGCCTTTTATCGCTTCGGTCTTCGCTCCGGCCTTGGCCGTGGGGCTGTCCATTGCCGTGATGCACGCCACTAGAACCCTCCACCCGCCCGGCGGCGCCACAGCTTTGGTCGCGGTTATCGGTAGCCAGCAGATACATGACATGGGCTACTGGTTCGTGCTTTTCCCTGGCATCCTTGCGCCGTTGATCCTGTTGTTGATCGCGCTGATTTTTAACAATCTGGTGCCCAAGCGGATGTACCCGGAGTTCTGGTGGTAGCAGGCGCGAACACTGGCCGAACTGGTCCGACAGTTCAAGATATAACCCGCTGTCGAGCGATTGGATTGTGAGCGTGAAGCCATCATTGATTGATGAGGTTCGCGCCTGCCATATCTGCCAGGATCACCTGCCGTTTGCTCCCCGTCCCATCCTGCAGTTCTCGCCATCGGCACGTCTGTTGGTCGCGGGGCAGGCGCCGGGTAAAAAGGCCCATCAGTCCGGCGTGCCCTTTGATGATGTCAGTGGCGATCGATTGCGCGACTGGCTCGGCTTGAGCCGGGCGCAATTTTATGACGAGCAAACGGTCGCGATTTTGCCGATGGGATTCTGTTTTCCGGGCACGGGTGCATCGGGTGATCTGCCGCCTCGCCCCGAGTGTGCACTGGCCTGGCGTTCTGCCTTGCTCGATGCCCTGATCCATCTGGAATTCACGATTGTGATTGGCCGATACGCACAGGCCTATCATTTCGGCACGGGGCGCCAAAGCCTGACCGAACAGGTGCTGGCTTGGCGCGAACACTGGCCGGAAAAAGTCCTGCTGCCTCATCCAAGCCCCAGAAATCAGTTGTGGCTCAAGCGCAATCCCTGGTTTGAGCGCGAACTCGTGCCCGAACTCCAGTCGCGGGTGGCCGCGGTGATCGGGTACTGAATCGTGTTCGGCCGGTACGCACGGGCAGAATAAAACTAATTTTTATTGAAATTCCTCCGCGATCCTCGTGGTTCCTTGTGTTTTTTTGAGGAAAATGCCGGGTCTCCTTCGTGAACGGTTAAACTGCATTCAGGGTTTGGCTGCAGGGTGTTGGCGTTCATGTGTTGAGCCGGTCCGAGTCCAGGGTTTGGTTTCGGGCCAGGTGATGCAGGCCAATGATGTGTTTTGCCGTGAGGATGATTGTGGAGTTTTCATGCGATTATTAGCGTGGGTTTTGGGGTTGGCGGGAGTCATTCCTTTTGCGGGTTTGGCCTTGGCAGCGTGGTGGGCCCCCCTGGATTGGCATTCGACCGTGATCCGGGTCTTGTCTGTCTACGCGGCGGTTATCGTATCGTTCCTCGGTGGGGTGCATTGGGGCGTCGCGTTGAATCAGTCCGTTGATGCGCGCCGCCATCTGTTATGGGGCATCAGCCTGCCGCTGCTGGCCTGGGTGGTGGCGTTGCTGCCCTGGGGCATCATGCGTCTGTCCGTCTTTATCCTGTTGTTGTTGACCGCCTTGCGTGTCGATCGTGCCTGGTTCGGCGGTATCGGCTCCTCGCTCAAGTTCGGGGTGCTGCGTACGGTACTGACCGCGCTGGCGTCATTGAGTCTGTTGTTGGCCGTTGGTTCTTATTCCCGGGCGGGTTTGATATGAGTGAAGTTGGAAGTAAAGTGTCCACCCTGCGCAAGTGGCTGGTGGCCGGTATTCTGGTCTGGGCACCGCTGGTGATTACCTACTGGGTGATCAATGCCGTGATCGGCTTTATGGATCAAACCATACTGCTGCTGCCCCCCGGTTATCGACCGGAGGCGGTATTGGGCTTCAATATTCCCGGTCTGGGTGCAGTTTTGGCGGTTACAGTGGTGCTGTTGACCGGAGCGTTGGTCGCCAATTTCATCGGTCGCAAACTGATTTCCATGGGTGAGTCGGTTCTACACCGGATTCCGTTGGTTCGCAGCGTGTATTCTGCGGTGAAACAGGTGATCGAAACCTTCGTTTCCCAGGATTCCCGCTCATTCCGCAAAGTAGTCATGGTGGAATATCCGCGCAAAAACTGCTGGTCGCTGGCTTTTTTGGCCGGTGATCCGGTCGGTGAAGTTCAGGATAAGACCGCACAGAAGGTCATCACGGTTTTTGTGCCGACGGCCCCGAACCCGACCTCCGGCTTTGTGATCATGGTGCCGGAAGAAGAAGTGATTTCGCTGGACATGTCCGTCGAGGAAGGCTTCCGTATGGTGATCTCATTGGGTGTTGTCACGCCAAAATCACAGGTGGCAAAACCGGTGCCCGCGACACCCGAACTCGAAAAACCGCCCATATCCGGCTAATATGCCCGCCTTTACAGAACATGAACGGATCCACCTTATGAGTATGCGTAGCCACACGGCCGGCCAAGTTGACCTGGCTGTTTTAGATCAAGAAGTCACCCTCGTCGGCTGGGTCAATCGTCGCCGCGACCACGGCGGGGTGATTTTTGTGGATCTGCGCGACCGCGACGGCATGGTGCAGATCGTGTTCGATCCGGATGATCTGGACGTGTTTGCCAAGGCCGAAAGTCTGCGCAGCGAGTTCGTGATTCGCGTGCGTGGCAAGGTGCGCCGCCGTCCTGCTGGCACCGAAAACCCCAATATCGTCAGTGGTCAGATCGAGGTACTGGGTTTGGGGCTGGAGATACTCAATCGCTCCGAGCCGTTGCCCTTCCAGTTGGATGACGAGCGCGTCAGCGAAGAACATCGTCTGCGTTATCGTTACCTCGATCTGCGCCGCCCCGAGATGCTGGCCCGTCTTAAATTGCGCCATCAGGTCACGCGTGCCCTGCGCGAGTATCTGGATAAGGCCGGCTTCATGGATGTGGAAACACCGGTGCTCACCCGCGCCACACCGGAAGGCGCACGCGATTATCTCGTGCCTTCACGCACGCATCCGGGCGAGTTTTTCGCCCTGCCGCAGTCGCCGCAGATCTTCAAGCAGTTGCTCATGGTAGCGGGCATCGAGCGGTATTATCAGATCGTCAAATGCTTCCGCGACGAGGACTTACGCGCCGATCGCCAGCCGGAATTCACCCAGCTCGATATCGAAACCAGCTTCCTCGATGAAGAGGAGGTAATGGCGCTGATCGAAGACATGATGCGTCATTTGTTCGCGCAAACCATCGAGCTGGCCTTGCCCAATCCCTTGCCCCGCCTGACCTGGGCCGAGGCGATGCGTCGATTCGGTTCCGACAAGCCCGATCTGCGCATCCCGCTGGAACTCGTGGATGTGGGTGATCTGCTGGTCGCGGTGGATTTCAAGGTGTTCTCCGGACCGGCCAACGATCCGCGCGGTCGCATCGCCGCCTTGCGTGTGCCGAACGGCAATTCCCTGCCACGGAGCGCGATCGACGACTACACCAAGTTTGTTTCGATTTACGGTGCCAAAGGCCTGGCCTATATCAAGGTCAATGATGCGGCTGCGGGTCGCGAAGGGCTGCAGTCGCCGATTCTCAAGTTTCTGACCGACGAAGCCATCGACGGCATCATGACGCGCACCGGTGCGCAAACCGGGGATGTGGTGTTCTTCGGCGCCGACAAGGCCAAGATCGTCAACGAATCGCTCGGTGCGCTGCGGGTCAAGATCGGGCAGGACATGGGGCTGGTCGAGCAAGGCTTCCGCGCCCTGTGGGTCACCGAATTCCCGATGTTCGAGTACGATGAAAAAGAAGGTCGATATTACGCCCTGCATCACCCGTTCACGGCACCGAATCAGGACGATCTTCACCTGTTGGAAACGGACCCTGAAGCGGTTCGTTCACGGGCCTACGATTTCGTATTGAACGGGTTCGAGCTCGGCGGTGGATCGGTACGTATTCACGATCAAACGATGCAGAAACGGGTGTTTGAACTGCTGGGTATCTCGGCGGAGCAGGCGAGCGAGAAGTTCGGCTTCCTGCTCGATGCGCTCAAATTCGGCGCGCCGCCGATGGCGGGTCTGGCGTTTGGTGTGGATCGAATCGTCATGCTCATGAGCGGCGCGACCTCGATTCGTGAAGTTATCGCCTTCCCGAAAACCCAGTCGGCTGCTTGTCTGCTCACCAACGCGCCGAGCGAAGTGGATGAAGCGCAACTGCGTGAATTGTCGATTCGAGTGCGCAAGCCGGTGGTCGAAAAAGCCGAATAAGTACAGGCGGTTGGCGGTTTCTCGATAACCAACCGCCCGTTTCTGTTCCGACGGGCTTCACATACAGGAGGCGATTATGTCTACCACACGCGATGCCGCAACCCAGATTCCAGCCGCCTTGACCGCCCGTATTCAGGCCCTGGCCAGCCACAGCGCGCCTGCGCCCAAATTATCCGAAGCACAGGAAAATGATCTGATTGAGCGCATCAAGGCCGAACTCGTTCGCCAGAATGCCGTGATGGTCGTGCATTTTTATGTTGATGCCGCCCTGCAAAAGCTCGCGGACGAAACCGGTGGTCGCGTATCCGATTCACTCGACATGGCCGCCTTCGGCGCCGCGCATCCCGCCGAAACACTCGTGGTCTGCGGCGTGCGGTTCATGGGCGAAACGGCCAAGATCTTAAGCCCCCAAAAGCGGGTGCTGATGCCGACACTCAGTGCCGAATGCTCGCTTGATCTGGGTTGCCCTGCCGACGAGTTCACCGCCTTCTGCGATGCGCATCCGGATCGCACCGTGGTGGTCTATGCCAACACCTCGGCGGCCGTCAAAGCACGAGCGGACTGGGTCGTTACCAGTTCGAACGCCTTGCAGATCGTCGGACATCTCAAAGAGCAGGGCGAGAAAATCATCTGGGCACCGGATCGCCACCTGGGTCGTTATATCCAAGAACAAACCGGTGCAGACATGCTGCTCTGGCAGGCCGATTGCGTGGTGCACAATGAATTTGCGGGCGAGGCGCTCATCGACCTCAAGCGCCAACACCCCGACGCAGCGGTACTGGTGCATCCCGAGTCACCCAAGGCGGTGGTCGAGCTGGCCGATGTGGTCGGCTCGACGAGCCAGCTCATTCGTGCGGCACATGATTTGCCAAATGAAGAACTGATCGTTGCCACGGATAACGGCATTTTCTACAAAATGCAGCAAGCCGTGCCGCATAAAACCCTCATCGAAGCACCGACCGGTGATGGCAGCCACTGCGTTTCCTGCGCGCATTGCCCCTGGATGGCAATGAATGGCCTGCAAGCGGTTTACGATGCGCTTGTTTCACCCGAAGGCCATGAAATCCTTGTGCACGAGTCCGTGCGGGTCAAAGCCGTGCAATCACTCGATCGCATGCTGGCTTTCTCCCGTGCGCAGGGGCTGGTGGCGGCGCGCCAGTAACCAGTGGCGGCTCGATCCGCCTCGGTTCGAGCCTGTTGTGGCAGGGTGACAATCCGCTCATGAACCGTCACCATGCTGCAATCGGGCAAAATTAATCTCCCCTTTTATTTCTGGAAGCGCCGCATATGGATCAAACCATCCTGATTACCCTGACGGGCATCATCGTGACCGGTATCGGCGCGCAATGGCTTGCCTGGCGGCTGAAAGTGCCCGCGATCTTGTTCCTGCTTGGCATCGGACTGTTTCTCGGCCCGGTCACCGGCCTGCTCGATCCCAACGCGCTGCTGGGCGATCTGCTGTTTCCGTTTGTTTCACTTGCGGTGTCGGTCATCCTGTTTGAAGGCGCCCTGACACTTCAGTTCAAGGAACTCAAAGGCGTCGGCAGCGCAGTGTGGTTGCTCGTAACACTTGGCGCCTTTGTGACCTGGGTCATTGCCAGCTATGCCGCGTACTACTTTGTCGGGCTTGAGCCCCTGATGGCGGCTTTATTTGGTGCGATCGTGATCGTAACGGGGCCGACAGTCATCGTGCCGTTGTTGCGGATCGTGCGTCCCAGTGCCAAAGTGTCCACCCTCCTGCGCTGGGAGGGCATTATCATCGACCCGATCGGGGCGGTGGTCGCCGTTCTGGTGTTCGAGTACATCCTCATGCGTGCCACACCACAGCACGCCGATGCTGGCTTGACGGCCATTATCCTGCCCTTCCTGCAACTGATAGGCGCGGGCCTGCTGCTAGGGCTGGCTGGAGGCTATCTGCTGGGGCTGATCCTACGGCGACACTGGTTGCCCGAGTACCTGATCAATGTCTTCGTGCTGGCCACGGTACTGGCCGTTTTCACCCTTTCGAGCGTGCTTGCCCATGATTCGGGGCTGATAGCCGTCACTGCGATGGGTATCCTGCTCGCCAACATGCGGGGCGTTCCGTTGACCGACATCCTGCATTTCAAGGAATCACTCACGATCCTGTTCATTTCCGGGCTGTTCATCCTGCTGGCCGCGCGCATTGAACCGGCTATGTTCAGCAGCATCGGTTTTGGGGCTCTGCTGGTGTTGTTGGCGGTACAGTTCGTCGCCCAGCCCGCCAAGGTGTGGATAAGCACCATCGGCTCCGGGCTGAACTGGCGTGAAAAACTGTTGACGGCCTGGATCGGTCCCAGAGGTATCGTGGCGGCAGCCATCTCGGGTCTCTTCGCCATCCAGCTCGATCAACACGGTGTGTCCGGTGCCGAAGTGCTGGTGCCGCTGACCTTCATCATTATTTTCGGTACGGTGGTCACCGCCTCCCTGACAGCGCGGCCTCTGGCCAACTATCTGGGCGTGGCGCAACCGGAGGATAAGGGCGTGCTGATGGTCGGCATCAACGTGTTTTCCCGCATGCTCGCTCATGCGCTCAGAAAACACGGCTATCGCGTTATCCTCACGGATAGTAATTACGCCGACTTCCGCATCGCCCGGATGGAGGGCCTCGAAACCTTCTACGGCAACGCCGTTTCACAGGCGGCCGAACGCCGTCTCGACTTAGTGGGCATCGGTCGACTGTTCGCCGTATCCGGTGTGCCCGAGATGAATAACCTGGCTGCTATACGCTATCGGCATGAATTTGGGGCGGCTAACATCTATGTGCTGAAAACACCGCAGGAAAAATCCGGCTCCGATCATCAGCGGTTATCCGATGTGTTCACCGGTCGCAGTCTGTTTGGGTCCGATGTCACGTTGGGCGATCTGATGCTGCTAATCGAGCAAAAGGCCGAAATTAAATCAACCCGCCTGACTGAAGAATTTAACTGGGAAAAGTATCAGCAAACCTATGATAATCGAGGCATCCTTCTGCTCATGATCTCACCTAAAGGGATCTTGCACGTACAAAGCGATGGTCCCATGCCAACGCCGGGCGAAGGCTGGATCATCATCGGCTTATACTGCCCGCAAGCGGAAGTGGAGACAAAACCAGATGCAGAAGAGGCCAGTGCATCGTGAAAAAAGACTTGCACGCCCGGTTTTGGTTTGTATAATGCGCGCTCTGTGACAAACAGCAGCCCTCAAAAGCAGCTGGATGATGTGCGGGAATAGCTCAGCTGGTAGAGCGCAACCTTGCCAAGGTTGAGGTCGCGAGTTCGAATCTCGTTTCCCGCTCCACGGGTGATTAGCTCAGTTGGTAGAGCGGCGCCCTTACAAGGCGTAGGTCGGGAGTTCGAGCCTCTCATCACCCACCACATCAAAATTAGCAGCGGTAGTTCAGTTGGTTAGAATACCGGCCTGTCACGCCGGGGGTCGCGGGTTCGAGTCCCGTCCGCTGCGCCAATCGATGGTTTTACAACATCCAATAAAGTTTTAAAACCTTAATCAAACCCGCATTCCTTCTAGGTTTGCGGGTTTTTTTATGCCTACAGCGTCCCAATGCATCCCTTTGTAGCCAGATAGTTTTGACGGTATGCCGATATTTGCACCGTCACCATGTAAAGAAATAAGGTCAAAGGATACCGCCATAGCACTTACAGATACCGGTTGTAGCTCCCTCTCTCACCCCGGATGGCTACAATAACGCGTCCGACTGAACCCACTTTTTTATCGTTGTAGCTCCCTCTCTCACCCCGGATGGCTACAATCCGAAAAAACAGGATAATTCTCTGGCAAGGTTGTAGCTCCCTCTCTCACCCCGGATGGCTACAATCGTCATACTCGCACTGACTTTCGTCGTACAGTTGTAGCTCCCTCTCTCACCCCGGATGGCTACAATCTGGACTTAAGCAATGCGGGTGTGCTGACTGTTGTAGCTCCCTCTCTCACCCCGGATGGCTACAATTTTGTTACGCGGCGGCATTATGGACGCGGCGTTGTAGCTCCCTCTCTCACCCCGGATGGCTACAATAGCAAATGCCGTGGATCGACCCACTCAAAGGTTGTAGCTCCCTCTCTCACCCCGGATGGCTACAATGCGGCACCGCTTAGCAGTGAAGTCGATCAAGTTGTAGCTCCCTCTCTCACCCCGGATGGCTACAATTCTAAAAAAGCTGATTCTACAGGTTCAATGGTTGTAGCTCCCTCTCTCACCCCGGATGGCTACAATGCGTCATCCCGCTTGAGCGTGTCAAGTTCGGTTGTAGCTCCCTCTCTCACCCCGGATGGCTACAATTTTATGGTCAAATCAACACGAGTAAGTACGTTGTAGCTCCCTCTCTCACCCCGGATGGCTACAATCTTTTGACCGGGGGGATGACGGTAAAGGAGGTTGTAGCTCCCTCTCTCACCCCGGATGGCTACAATGCAGCATGTCAGCGACGTCGATACATCCGGTTGTAGCTCCCTCTCTCACCCCGGATGGCTACAATGTCAACCCGGACGACGACGCGGCCTTCCTGGTTGTAGCTCCCTCTCTCACCCCGGATGGCTACAATCGGATATTTTGGATCAAAATGTCCCTTCTCGTTGTAGCTCCCTCTCTCACCCCGGATGGCTACAATATCTTGCCACGAACCCCGCATTCTGCCTTGCCAGTTGCAGTGTTCGGGGCAATTTTTTTGTTCTAAAGCAAGAGTAATTGCTGGGCATTAATCTTTTTTTCCTGAATTTTTGGTGAACCGACCAGTAATTTCATCTGTGCAAATTGTTTCTCGCTGATCTGCAAGCATCGCACAGAACCTTCTGTAGGAAGGTTGGTAGAAAGCCGTTTTAGGTGCGTTTCCATATCATCGAAACCGTTGACGATACGGCCATACACCGACCACTGGATCATGTCATATCCATCCTGAATCAGAAAGCGGCGAAAGATCACATAGGCTTTTTTGTCCGCCTTCGTTAAAGTTGGTAAGTCGAAGAAAACCATCAAACGCATGAATCGTCGTGTCTCCCTACTCATTGTTCTCGCCTTCGTCAGGCTCGGATAAATTTAGACTAGGCAAGGCCAAAGCTAGCAAGTCGTCGTTGAGGCGCTGAGAAAGGCTAATGACCACTGATTCGGCAGCCGCAAGCAGAGTACTTTTTCCAGTTGATGCATCTGATAGATGCACCAAGACATCCTGATGAAGCACACTGACGATATGGGCTTTGTCTTCTCTTGTCAGTTCACGCTCAGACGTGTCAGGCTTTGCATAAGTAAGCACATGTGCATCAAGAATGGGGCGGAATGGCTCAATCAGGTCATCAGCCAAATTAAATGCGTTTTGTTCGCTTGAATGGTGCAGCCCGAAGGCCGTTAGAAAGCCATAGGCAACCAGATTTCTTGCCAGCGTGGAGCGAATTACACTGTATCCATAATTGAATGCGGCATTATGAAATCGTTCCTGTGCCCGACTAAATCCAGCTCCAAACAGATGACGGAAATAAACTTGCGCACCGTGGGATTCGGCATGACCGGCATCCCCAGAACGAACGGATTTCGCCAGCCGCTGCAGGTGGCAACTGGCAGTCACATGCCCCTGCCAAGCCAAAACCTCGGCCTGATTGAGTAATTTTCGTTGTACGATACCTCGCCAGAGTTGCTTCCTGCGGGGCAGGCTCATGTCCAGTTGCGCACGCATAATCTTTAGGGCACGACTATGTGGCAGGTGTGGTAACAGAACGCCATTCGGTAAATGTTTGTCGTCTACTGTGATAACAGCAATCTGCCCGCTTGCACAAGCAGACAAAAGTTTCGCTGAAAGGCTGACCTGTGGCTGGTCAATGACCAGCACGGATATGTCCTCCAAGGGAATGCGCAGCTTGCCCTCATCCTGTTCGACCACCAGTCCATTTTGCTCGAGTCGCAGGCGCGATGGTTGGGTAATCACCACGCTGCGCCAGGCCATGACTCAGACCTTACGTTTGGAATGGAGTGGCTGCCTGGCTTCCTGCTTGACGGGGTAGAGGCGGCCTAACAGATCCACATGAGATTTTTCTACGGAAAGGGCTGTTTTGATGCCTATGCCGCGGAATAGGCCATTCTTGCCAATAGACTGATTTCGATCATGTGCCCAAACTGAAATAGCCCCCGTGGAACGATCCAATCCCTCAAAATAGCCCTCAAGAGTCGGCTTTCCCTTCTGTTCAACTTTCACCCAATCATTAGGATGCAGGCTGAACAAGAAATGGTACTTGTCATCCATCAGTGTCCATTCCTCCTCCGGTTTGGATTGAACTACTGCCCGATTCGGCAATTCTGACTTCACTGCGTCTGCTACGTAGAGCGGCACGGCATAAAACTTTTTACCATCAGTGAAAATATCCACGCGCAGCATGGAGCCGTTGTTGGCAATGCCACCGCGAACTGGGATGCCACTTTTTTGTGTGTCCATCAGGTTGACTGTTCGCACAACAGGTGCGAGTTTCCCCGGCTTGCTGGGCTTGTAAAGTGGCTCTTTGAATGCCTTTTGCCCATCATCACCATGTGCTTGCAGTCGTTGGCGAATTGCCTCGATCAGCTTGGTATTGCGTGGATCATCCCACCCGACAATTCGCTCTATATCCTTGAGCTTCAGGTTTTCCAATGGCGTTTTTACTGCGCTCTGTCCCTCTGGGATTTGTGCATTCGTATTATGAGAGGATCGGATGGTCTCCTGATGGGCTTGACCCAGCCCTCGTCGAAGTGGCGCGCGGGAGACGCGAATAGGGTGCGCTAGTGGAAGCAGTGCTTTGTTGTAATCGTGCAGATGCTCGAGTTGCAGGACCGGATCGTTGGATAACCAAGCTTCCAACTCCCAGCGAAAATGTTGCCAAGGAGCGGGGAAATGATCTTCCAATTTTCTCAGGGCATGAATATCCATTACTTCGCCGGTTTCCGGATCAATAAATCCCTCACGAACCATCGCCAGCTCCTTACGGCGAGAATAATCTGAAAGTCGCTTGACCATCCCATGACTGGCAGCGGCAACCACAGCAGCATCCAGCGCATGATGCAGGTCACCCTCCTCACGCAGCTTGTTTAATCCCCAGCGGGTACGCAAGAACGCGGTCAACTGACCCGATACAACTACACAGCGTTTGCTTTGAGAATCCTCAGCCAGTTGCAGGTGCTGTTCAACAAGATTTTTGAATGCACGGGCGATATATCGAGTATCCGTGAGGTTGCGCTCACGGAAGCCTTCGGCTGCCTTGTCTCCGAAGTCCTTGCGCAACAAACGGTCACGTTTGGCTTGACGGTAGTTTTTGTTACCGTCTACCCAAGCCTTGAAGCTTCGCCACCGGTCGCTGTCATGTTCGCCGTCCATATATTCGTAAGGCGTGCGATTACCTTTGTTTTGGTTTTCGACCTTTAGTACTAGTACCTTGTTGTTCATGCCGTCATCGAAGCTGCGCGAATAGGGTAGCACGTGGTCGATCTCGACATAACCATCCTCATCCAGTCGTTGCAAGTCGATGGCGTTCAGAGTGTAAGCACATTTGCCCCCCTGCTCATGGTAAAGACGCATCTTGCTCAGTTGGTCGCGCCGAGGCATGGCACCGAACAGGTGATGGAATGCATCAACTGCTTTTTCCTTATTCTGCCTGAAATTGGCTTGTTCCTTTTCAATCTTGCGGCGCTCATCAAAGGGCTTGCTCAAATCTCGTGCCAGCTCGATGTGCACGGCGGCGGGCGGGCCATATTCGTCAATAATGGCGTTGACCAGCTTGCGCGCCTGATTGAGCGCACGGTAAACGACGGGATTCGTGAAGTTTTCTTTGCCTATGGGTGGCAGCTTGGGCTTCTTGTTCTCATCCGTGTGAAGCTGGCTATGGTGGCTGTAACCTGCCGATAATACGGCTTCGTCATATCGCTGACCTGCCTCCATGTAGGGAATGATCTTTCTCAATGCTTTGATGGAAAGGCGAACGAAATCGCTGAATGAGACCATCAGCACGGCTTCAATGATGTCTTTCCCGATCCTCTTTTCCTGCATCCACACGTTGGCTTCGGTGTCGTCCTTGAATACGGTTTGGGCATAGGCAAGATCGTCTAGGCGATCAGGATTTGCGGCATCTCGTGTCCATTCGATTTTTAGTCCGGCATCTTCATAGGCCTTGCGCAGCGCATGGAAAGCTTTGGCTTCAAACAACACGGTATCTTCTGCAGCCAGTTCGTTTCCCTCCTTGCGCTTTTTCCAATAGTCCACACCAACGAAGCGGGCGGCTTCGGGCAGACCTGCCTTGGCGCGAATCTGCTTGTAGGTTACTTTGGTTTGGGTAAATGGAAGTTGGAGAGCGGCTTGGCGTTCTTCATTACTCAGTGCGCGTGTTTCGCCCTGATTACTGATCCGCAGATTGTTCAGTCGAGTAAACCAGACAAAACGCTCGGCGGTGTGACTTGCCTTCGGCGCTCGATATTCGTCAGGCTCGAACGAGCATGATCCAACCATTTTAAGCAGGTTCTCGCCAGACAAGGCGGGGCGGCGAGCCATGAGCAGTTCATGGATGGACTTTTGCAATTCGGGCTTTGCGTGTGGGTTGCCGAGCGCGTGCTGGGTGTCAAATAGTCTGGTGAGTTCGTTATCGAGGTCAGAGCGAGCGAAGGTATGGGTGTACTCGCCGCCCTTGTTGCGTTTGGCGTGCGCAAAGGACTCATCACACGCAGCCATTTCGCCCACTGTGCGCCAGCCGCCGTCCAACACTCGTTTCTGGTTTGAGGTAACGCCACTTAGCATTTGTCCTGTTTTCTCATCGGCCTTGGCTTCACCCTTTCGGTTTGACTGGAAACCACGATGTTTGACGATGTGGTAGAGCACGGCGGCCCATTCATGTGGTGTAAGCAGTCGATCCAGCCCTTCTGCTCGCAATTCCCAAGGCGATATCTTTGTGATGATCTCTTCTGGTGAGTGAGTTGGAATTATCCCCTCGCGTTTAAGTAAACGACGCAGGCGTAGCAAGCGAAATGCACGCCGTCGAATACGACGCCGCGTCAATCTTGACTCTCGACGAATCTTATTGAGAGATTCGCCTTCCTTGGCGGTTTCAGCCTTATTGAACGTACGCACATGCAGGGCGTGAATATGATCATCAGCCAGCAACGCGGCTCCCACAGATGCCATGCCAATATCGAGGCCCAAAAGATAATTCAAAACAGGATGTTTCATACAAACTCCTTCCAATGTATACTTTGTATATTGTTGCCATCCGGGGTGAGAGCCGTTGCTACAATAAAGGTCTTAATTGAACCTAGTCCGCCCACCTTAAACAAGTGGGCTTTCTTTTTGCATCTAAGGAAACCTCGAAACACCCCTTCAATGGGATTTTTCGAGGAAATTCATTGCGGGTAACCCTCAATGAACTCACGCTATTTCAATCGTTTAAGCGGTTGGGTGGCGCCCCCAAATAAATTTTGTTCGCCACTTTGATCGCTCTGGCATGAGTGACTTCTGTGTGGGCGGTAAAGCTAAATATTTTTAGTGCGTTTGCGCACCGCCTCTCGCCTTTTAGAGCAGGACTTATCTGCCACTTTCCGGACGATTATGAGCGCGCCTCTTTTAACAAACAAATGAAGATGGGTTTAATACCAGTCTTTCATGGCTTGGATGGGCGTTCGATTGTTCAGCGCCGACTGGGGGTGGCTGGTGGTTGTACAGGTATACATAACGCATCAGGATTTACACCATATCTTCGCCGCTGATGATGCGGTAGGTCTTCGTGATGTCGGCAATCCGGCCATTGAGCCGCTGGTTGGGGGGGTGCTTGGGTTTAATCAGGTTGTGTTCGATATTAAATGCCTGGCAGAGTTGATCGAACTCATGTCGTCCGCTTACCTGTCGCTCTTTTGAAGCGAACAGGCGGTCGGTGAATTCCTTGCCATTGTCGGTCAGGATGCACGTGATCTTGATCGGATATGCCTAATGCAGGGCATTAAGGTTACCGACAGTGTGACGACGCAGACAACGATCAGGACCAGAGAGAAACATCCGGACTCAGGAACGCTCTGGTGATCGCCAGAAAGTCATCCAATGGGAAGCAGCAGGGATTTTTGCGCAGATACACCATCACGGCTTCTTGCGCGGGCGTCAGGATGGTTTGCAACCGGTGGGCCGTGTGGGGGAGCGATCCATCGTGCTGAATCGGTGCTTCCATTTGTACACGTTGCCTTCGCTGATGCCATAGCGTCGGGCCAGAACACGGGCACTGTCCGAACTTGTGGCAATCTCGGCGCGAATACGGGGCGTTGGTTCGCGCGCTCTTGTGTGGAGACACCATCATGGCTGCCTACCTCCACGCCGGATATGTTCGTCGATGATAGATTGAAACAAGCTTCGGGCAACAAACAAAGGCCAGCGCTTTAGGTCAATACAATCATCCGGGACTCTAAATTTAGTGAAGCAGACTGAACATCTTGCGACGCCAGATCTTGGTGAGAGCGTGATCCGAGCCAAGAAGCTCGAAGGTGTCGAGCAGGCCGCGACGACCGGCGTCATCCTTGTATTGGCGATCGCGTTGCATGATGGCGAAGAACTGGGCGAGGGCGCATTCATAGTCCTGAGTCATGGCACAACGAGAGGCAAGCTGTTCGCGTGCTTCAAGATCGTTTTCGTCGGTGGCTATGCGCGCTTGCAGTTCCTCGACACTCGGTCCATCTCCTGCATGTTGCGCCAGATGAATGCGCGCTTTGAGTTCCTTGACATCCTTGCGTGTGGCGACATCGATCGGCAGGGCATCGATGATCTGCATGGCCTGATCGTGGTCGCCCGTCTTGCTTATGATTTCGGCCAGGTCGATCAGAACGTCTGCATTATTTGGTTCGATGGCATTGGCTTGCTTGAGCAGGTCGATTGCCTGTTCGATGGCACCGGCATCGGCTTGTTCGCGCGCCTGATTTCTCAGGGCCCGCACCTCGGAAACGATGTGTTTTTCCAGAAATTCACGGACCTGGCTTTCCGGCAACGCCCCCATGAATTGATCCACCGGCGCGCCATTGATGACCAACATCACGGTCGGCAGGCTGCGAATACCGAAATGGCCGGCCAATTGCGCTTCGACATCCGTGTTGACCTTGGCGAGCTGCAATTTGCCGCCATAGCTTTCGGTGATCTGTTCGAGCATGGGCTTGAGCGTCCGGCAAGGGCCGCACCATTCCGCCCAGAAATCCACAAGTACAGGCGTCTGAAAAGACGCATCGATGACGCGGGTCTGAAATTCTGCGGCGGTAACGTCGAAAATATAAGGCAGATCGGACATGGGCATCCTCTTGTTTGAAAATGAAAAAAACTCGAAGTGGGGAATGTATGGCGGCTCTTCCTACACTTTTCAAGGCAGAAGCACGGCGAAACCCGAATCTGACTGCTATGCTCCAGCCCCTTTTTGCTTTTCGGCACGGCCACACTCTGGGTCAACTTATGTCCTCCATCCCTGAATCTCCGGCGGTTTGTGCCCCTCGTTCCGCCCGTCATCATCCCTATTTCTGGCCGTTGGTCGCCCTGCTGGTGCTCGGCTTGCTGTGGGGTTATAACTGGGTGGTGATGAAAGGTGGTTTGAGCGAGATTGCCGCGCTGTGGTTCGGTGCCTTGCGCACGATCATTCCCGCCGTGTTGCTGCTGCTCTTACTGCCTGCAACGGGCCGATCGCTCAGACCGCCGCCCATGCATTACGTCATTCCATTGGGACTCTTGCAGACCGCCGGTTTTGTCGGCTTTATGATGTGGGCGTTGCAAACCGGCGCGGCGGGTGAGACCGCGG
Organism: Pseudomonadota bacterium; assembly: GCA_021795795.1. The sequence continues at coordinate 23,518 of JAJYPA010000023.1, forward strand.
TGATCGTTTTCACCATGCCGTTATGGCTGATGTTGATGGCGCATGTGGTGCTGCACGAACGCTTGACCCGCCGCCAATGGCTGGCGCTGGGTATTGCGGGTATGGGCCTGTTTTTCATGATTGCGCCGTGGCGCGGGCATCTGGCTATCGGTGCTTCGTTGTTTGCCGTGTTGTCTGGCTTGACCTGGGCGGGTGGTTCGATCTGGCAGAAGAAATTCGGTCGTCGTTATCGCCTTGATCTGCTCAATGTCACCGCCTGGCAGATGCTGTTCGGTGGTTTTGCCATTTTGCTGGCAGCGGTGATTCTTGAACCCTGGCATGCCGAATGGACACCGCATCTGCTTTGGGTTCTGTTCTACAACATCGTGCCGGCGGGGGCGCTGGGTTGGCTGCTCTGGATTTATGCCCTGCACAATCTGCCCACCCGCATTGCCGGTTTCGGCTCATTGCTGATTCCCAGTGTCGGTGTTTTGGGCGCATGGATTCAGTTGGGCGAGCGGCCCGGATTATTCGAATTGATTGGCATCATCCTGATTCTCACGGCTTTGCTTCTGTCGCTCATATCGCGCCGGAATTGACTGAATGGGCCTCAACTACCGCGTTGCGTGTACACTTTCACGCTAGCGGAGGATGACGTGTCTGCCCTACGTTGATCGCTGACCGAACCGTGATGCTGTTTGATCCTGTTTTGTCCCCTGTTTTCAGTTCCGAGCATTGATTTTCCATGGCTGATTCTACGAATTCTCAACTATACGATGCCCGCGCCATCGAGGTGCTCACCGGCCTTGAGCCGGTGCGCAAGCGGCCGGGAATGTACACCGATACCACGCGGCCCAATCATCTGGCACAGGAGGTCATCGACAACAGCGTCGATGAAGCCGTCAGCGGTTTTGCCAGCCGGATCGATGTGGTTTTGCACGCCGATGGTTCGCTGTCCGTTACCGACGACGGGCGCGGGATGCCGGTCGATATTCATCCTGAGCACGGTGTGACGGGTGTTGAACTCATCCTCACGCGCCTGCATGCGGGCGGAAAATTCTCTGACAAGACCTATCGCTTTTCCGGTGGTTTGCACGGTGTGGGTGTGTCGGTGGTCAATGCCTTGTCCGAAAAACTCACCGTCGAGATTCGTCGGGACGGGAAAATCTGGCAGATGGCCTTCGAGGATGGTGTCCCGGTTGGCGAGTTGACCGAGGTCGGTACCGTGCCGAAAAAGCAGACCGGCACGCGTTTGCGTTTCTGGCCGCGGGCAAGCTATTTCGATCAGCCCAAGTTTCTAGTCAGCCGCCTGCTGCATGTGTTGCGCGCCAAGGCCGTGCTGTGCCCCGGTCTCACGGTGACCTTTCTCGATGAGTCCAGCGACGAGCCGCAAAAAATCTGGCATTACGAGAACGGCCTGTGCGATTACCTGCTCGGCGCCCTCGAAGGTCGGGCGATCATTCCGGCTCAGGGTTTTGTCGGTCATATGAGTGCCGAGCTGGCCGAGCGGCCGCAAATGGTCGATTGGGCACTGGTCTGGCTGGAAGAGGGCGGCGAACCGCTGACCGAAAGCTATGTGAACCTGATCCCGACGCCACAGGGCGGCACCCACGTCAACGGACTTCGCCAGGGTTTGACCGAAGCGGTACGCGAGTTCTGCGATTTCCGTAATCTGGTGCCGCGTGGCGTCAAGTTGACACCCGAAGACGTGTTCGATCGCGTCGCGTTCGTGCTCTCGGCGAAGCTGTCAGATCCGCAATTCGCCGGGCAAATGAAAGAGCGTCTGTCTTCGCGCGAGTCGGCGAGTTTCATCGGTGGCGTGATCAAGGATGCGCTGTCGCTCTGGCTTAACCAGCATCCCGAACAGGGCGAAATCATCGCGCGTATCGCCATCGATGCGGCACAAACACGGCTCAAGAACGACAAGAAAGTCGCCCGCAAGCGGGTGACGGCCGGGCCGGCCCTGCCCGGCAAGCTTGCCGACTGCACTGCTTCTGATATTTCGCGCACCGAGTTGTTTCTTGTGGAAGGGGACTCGGCGGGCGGTTCCGCCAAGCAGGCGAGGGAACGCGACTTTCAGGCCATCATGCCCCTGCGCGGCAAGATTCTGAATACCTGGGAAACCGGGGTCGATCAGGTGCTGGCCAGCCAGGAGGTACATGACATTGCCGTGGCGATTGGCTTGGAGCCGGGCAGTGATGACCTATCCAAGCTGCGGTACGGCAAGATCTGCATCCTTGCCGATGCCGATTCCGATGGCCTGCATATTGCCACCTTGCTTTGTGCGCTCTTTCTGCGGCATTTCACCGCCCTGGTTCGGGCGGGGCATGTGTTCGTCGCCATGCCGCCGCTGTACCGCATCGATTTGGGCAAGGAGACGTTCTACGCGCTCGATGAAGCCGAGCGCGACGGTATTCTGGGGCGTTTTGCCGCCGAGCATCGACGCGGCAAGCCCCAGGTCACCCGCTTCAAGGGCTTAGGTGAAATGAATCCCGGCCAGCTGCGTGAATCCACACTCGCCCCGCAAACCCGCCGGTTGGTGCAATTATCAATGATGGACGATGATCCTTATGCGTTGATGGATATGCTGCTCGCCAAAAAACGCGCAGCCGATCGGCGCGGCTGGCTGGAAGCCAAGGGTGATCTGGCCATCGTTGCGTGATCTGATGTTGGGTCGGGTGTTGTGGTTTTCACCGGTTGTCTTTTTGCTCGTGCTGTTTCTGAGCCTGTCTGCGGCTCAGGCGGCCAGTGGAAAACCGCAACTGCAACTGACCGGTGAGATTACCCAAGCCGAGAACAAGGCGCTGATTCTACAGGTGGGGCTGTCCGTTCCGCCGATTCGCTTCACGTGTGATGCCTCGCCCGTATTGATGCGGCGTTATTTGCAATCGGCAACCATGGCGGCTCGGGATGCGCTGCAAGCCATGGGTTATTTCAATGCACGGATTCAAACCCATTTGAAACAAGATCCCGATTGCGCCATGCCGACGATGGACATCACCCCCGGCCCGCGGGTGCATATTGCCGCCGTCGATGTGGTTGTGACCACGTCGGCAGGGGACGATCTGACCCGACAATCGTTTCTGCGTGACTACCTCAAAAATGCGCGTCCCGCGAAGGCTGCGCTTTTAAATCAGAGCGTTTATGTCGCCCTGCGTGATGGCATCATCGAGCGTGTGCGCGGGGCGGGGTATCTCGATGCCGACTGGCGAAGGCATGAGTTGTTAGTCGATCCGAAAACCAACACGGCCGAGATTCACCTCGATCTGGATGCGGGCAGCCGCTACCACATCGGCAAGATCACGATCGAACAGACGATTCTCAAGCCGGAGCTGGCACAGAATCTGGTCGGTGCGAAAACCGGCGATACCTACTCCACGCAAACGCTGGTGGCGATGAACCAGAATCTGGCGAGCAGCCAATATTTCAGCGACGTGCGGGTGCGCCCGCAATGGGATCAGCGCAAGGCGCATGAGGTGCCCATCACGATTCGCACCCTGCCCAATGAGCCGCGCAGTTATGAACTTCGTGTGGGTTATGGTACGGATACGGGCGCGCGCTTCGGCGGCAAAATCACCCAGCGATATGTGAACCGGTCCGGCCATTCGTGGAAAGCGGATTTGTCTTTGGCACAGCGCAAGCAAACGCTCGGCGGCACCTACAGCATGCCGAAAATTTCCGATCCCCTGAACCAGCATTATGACCTTTATGAGGTGTTCGATCGGGAGCAGGACACCGGCATCACAACGTTATCGTCGACAACGGGCCTGCGTTGGGTACGCAATTTCAATTCGTGGACGAGCTCCTTGTACAGTGAATATCTGGTTGACCGCAGCCAGTTCGGCACCAATCCGGCACAGACGACCGGTTTTTGGTTGTTCGGTGCCCGTTTGGGGCGCCAGGAGCTCAATGATCCGCTGTTCCCTACCAAAGGATTCGTGTTCAGCAGCGGCATCAGCACGGCGGCAAAGCCGTTGCTCTCCAGTACCTCCCTGTTGCGTGCCCACGTGATGCTGGGGGGGCTTTATCCTGTGGGGAAATGGGTGTTCAAGGCGCGCACCGAGTTGGGTGGCGTGGTGACACCCGATTTCAATTCCTTACCCAAAAGCCTGCGTTTTTTTGCCGGCGGCGATCAATCCGTGCGCGGTTATGCCTATCAATCGCTGGGGCCGATCGATTCGACCGGTCAGGTGATCGGCGGGCAATATCTGTTCACGGCCAGTGCCGAGGTGATGCATCCGGTGTACGGGCGCGATTGGTGGGGCGCCGCGTTTGTTGATACGGGCAACGCCTTCGATGCCTTGAGCGCTATTCATTTGAATACGGGTGCGGGTATTGGCATCCGCTGGCGCTCGCCGGTCGGGATGGTGCGCGTGGATGTGGCCTATCCGTTTGACGGCAATCAACGCACGCCGCGATTGCACCTGGGCATCGGGACGGCCTTTTGATGCTGCGCTGGTTCTCCCCGCTGTTACAGGTCGTCGGCTGGCTGATCGGCGGATTGCTGGCATTGGTTTTTGTAATATTTATCGGTTTGACGGCAACCACGCCCGGCGTGCGTTGGCTGGCAGGGCAGGCCCAGCAACAAGTGGCCGGGCTTTCGATGGGCAAAGTCGAGGGTAATCTCTGGCAGGGCCTGCGTATCGATCAGCTCGCCTTCCACGCTCAAGATGGTTTGTCCCTGGATATCGACAAGGCCGAGGTTGCGCTCGATTGGCGGCAGTTCTGGCACTTTAGCTTGCTCATAAAAAACCTGACCGCCAAAGAAGTGGTTCTGCGCCTGCCTCCACCCGTCCAATCAACCACGCCAGCCACGCCACTTAATTTGTCTGATTTACCCTTGAAACTGCCGGTGGGTGTGCAGGTGGCGCATCTGCAGATCGATCACTTCACGTTAGTGCAGTCAACCCGGGCGGATCAAAACCCGCAAACCAGTCTGACGCTTACGACCCTGCAAGCCGATGGTCAAGCGGATGCGCAGGCTATCTCATTAAAAATAAACAAGATCGTGGCGAGTCTGCCCGGCCAGACTGTTGCCGGTGGGTACACCGATCAGGCAGTGCAAAAAACAACCATCGAAGGGCAGGGCGCGGTGCGGGTGGCAATTGCAACGCCGCATCAAATCGATGGCCAATTGGCGACGATTGTGGCCCTGCCTCAGGGTTGGGCGTTGGCGCAGATGACACTGGGCGGCAATCTGGCGGCTATAAAAACGCAGGTCAACGGGCGATGGGAGGGCTTTGTGACCCCGTCGGCCACGCTGCAGGCCGATGCGCAGATCAATCCGCAGCGCATGACCTTGGAAGAATTGCACATCGATACCCTCGAGGGATCGTTATGTGGGCGCGGTATTGTCGATTTTGCCCCACAACTCAAGGCCGCTATTCACGGGCAGGCAACGGGTTTGAATCCGGCACGTATCGCGCCCGCAGCGGCGGGGCAGGTGGGTTTTGATTACCAGCTCTCGTACGCTCAGTCGGGTGATCAAGGCAACGAGGCAGGGCAAGATACGGCCCAAAAATCAACATCCGCGCAGTTGCAGTTCAATCTCAGCGCGTTAGGCGGACACATTGCCCAGCTGCCCTTTGAGGGTTTGACCGTGGATGGCGCGATGGCAAACCAAAAGATCTCGCTGGATATAACCCACGGGACACTGGCAGGCGGTGCGCTCAAGGCCAAGGGTGAGCTGGGTTTAACCGGCGCACGGCCTGTAGCGCTCTCACTGGATTTGGATCGAGCGGCCCTGCGCGATGTGTTGGCACCAAACGGCGTGGCGGCTGAGGGGGCGATCAGCACGCATCTGAAGGTGGATGGTTCATTGGGTATTGATCCGTTGCGAGATGCTCAAATAAACTTTGATTGGTCTATTCCGAGCACGGTGCTGCATGTGCCCGTAACTGCGACGAATCAAAAATCGGTTCGGGTGCCGTTGTCACTGGCCTTACAGGGTAGATATGCCGATCAGCGGCTTGACTTGAAGCAGGCGAAAATCAATGTGGCCGATGCGTCCCTTGATGCCAAAGGCCGTGTGACGATGGCGGACTTGACCAAAAATACACCTGTCGATTTGACCGTGAATGCGAATATTCCCCAACTGGCGCATCTTCCCTGGCGCGCCGTCAATTTGCCTGATTTAACCGGCAGTCTTGATCTTAAAACCCGGTTGACGGGCAGCGTGCAGCATCCTGAAGCCACTGTCGATTTGCTCGCCCGTAATCTGGCTTACAAGCAATGGCAGTTGGCCAATTTGAGCCTGAACGGGCGTGTGAAACAGCAGCAAACATCGGTGTACGATCTTTCCCTGCGTGCCGATCGGTTGACCCAAGAGAATGCCAAAAAAACCGCTGATGTGCGTTTGAATAACCTTACTTTGGATGCCCAAGGCCAATGGCCGCAATTTGTGTTCAATGCGCAAAGCGCCGATGTTGGTGGCGGCTTCAGTGCGGCACAGCGTTTTAGGTTGAGTGCGGGGAGCCCGCAGGGGCAGGTGCGCCTGGCGATCGATGGCTTGCTGGCTCAAATTGGGAGTACACCCACATTACGTTGGGGCGGGCAGATCAAACGGTTGGATGTGGTGCCCGCGCCGTTTCACGGTAAATCGATACCGGCTTGGCATCTTCAGAAACCCGCCGATCTGACGTTGACCACGCAACAACAAACCTTGGGCAAAACCTGTCTTGCCACCGATACGGGTTCAAAAAACCAGTCCGGTCACCTGTGCATTGACCTAGCCAGGAACTTGGCGCGTCAGGAAAATAGCAAGGGTCGGCTGGATGCCGATCTGCCTCTGGCGCTGATCACACCGTGGCTGCCGGTTGCCGCCGATTTGCCCGGGCGGGTGCGGTTAATGGCCGATGGTGCGATCACGGCGGGGCAGGCGAAAGGCACGCTGAAACTGAGCTTGCCCGACAGCGAATTTCGCCTGCCCGATATCCTGGGTAATCGAGCCTATCCATACAAGAATGTTGATCTGACCGCCCGCGTTCAATCGGGTGTCGTCAATGGTGTGCTCAGCGCCGATGTGCCGGATTTGCTCAATATCAAAGGCGGCGGCACCGTGGGGCTGACCGGGTCAAAACCACTGGCGCTCGACCTCAAGGCTGTATTGCCCAGCGTTGCGATGTTGCAAGGCTTCCTGCCGCAAGTTGACGGGCTCAAAGGACAGGCGCGCGCCGATCTTGCGGTTGGCGGTACGCTCGATCAACCCAAACCCAGTGGACGGCTCGTGGTCGATCAACTGGCGTTCACCCTGCCAGATACCGGCGTGGCTTATGATCAAGGCACGCTCAATGCGCAGATCGACGGCAACGGACAACTTGTTTTTTCCGGTGGTTTGAACGGTGTCGTTTCCCACAACTCTACGAGCAACGCAGCAAGCACGCAGCAAACGGGGGTAGGGCGCCTGAATATTCAGGGCACGGGCGATTTGGCGCAGTTGCCTCAATGGCAGGTGCAGGCGCAGATTCAAGGGCAAGACGTGCCGGTATTGCGTCTGCCGAATTTATTGATTGATGCCAGCCCGGATCTGACGCTGGACGCCAGCAAGGCGGGGGCAAGAATCGGCGGTTCAATTACGCTGCCCACGGTGACCGCGCGCATTGAAAAACTTCCTGATGCGGTGGTCAAATCAACCAGTGATTTGGTAATTGTGGGCGAGAAAAAGCCGATGCCCACCGCGGCTTATCCCGTAACGGCGGATATCAAACTGATTCTGGGCAAGGCGGTTTCGCTCGCTGGCATGGGGTTTTCGACTGATCTTGCCGGTACGCTGAATCTGCGTCAGCGCCCGAACGCGCCTTTGGCTGCATTCGGCGAAATTGATCTGATCCGCGGCACCTACAAAGCCTACGGGCAAAATCTGGCCGTCAAACAGGGGCGGTTACAGTTTGTCGGGCCGCTGGGCGATCCGGGTATTGCGGCCACCGCGCAACGGGTGGTTGGCGCCACCACGGTCGGGTTGAACATCACAGGGACGTTATATCAACCCAAAACCACCGTGTTTTCATCGCCCTCCTTGCCCGAATCCGATGCATTATCGATACTGCTGACCGGAAAGCCCTTGAGCGATTCGGGATCGGGGGATCGGGCCATGCTGATGAATGCCATCGCCGGTCTGGGTGTGGCGCAGGGCAACGATATCGTGCGTGATATCGGCCAGAAATTCGGCTTTGATTCGGTTGGTCTGGATACCTCCGGGGGGTTTGGCGATACGCAGCTTTCCTTGGGTAAAAAAATCGGTGAACGTCTCTTTGTGCGTTACGCGGTGGGTGTGGTCAATGGCTTGAGTGAAATCATCACGCAATACAAATTAAGCAATCTGTTTTCTATCGAAGTCACCACGAGTCCGGATGCGACCGGCGGTGATCTGATCTACCGGATTCACTGATGTCGATTTTGTTACTGGCCGCGATGGGCCTACTCGCACTGTTATCCTGGTGGCCGAACTGGTGGGTGGGCCAGGTGATGGCGCGCCACGCCCAACCGGCCGACCGCTATCCTTTTTCCGGCGCGGATCTAGCGCGTTACCTGCTGGATCGGCGCGGCTTGGGTGATGTGACGGTCGAGGCTACCAAGGAAGGTGACCACTATGACCCTCATGCCCGGAGCGTGCGTTTGTCGCCCGCGCATTTTAGTGGCCGGTCGCTCACGGCGATTACCGTGGCGGCACATGAGGTCGGTCATGCCCTGCAACACGCCGAGGGCGATCCGGCCTTCGTGCGACGACAGGAGATGGTCGAACGCAGCGCCTGGGCGCAACGCGTGGCCGGTTGGATTCTGGTGGCGATTCCGGTGGTGACGCTGATCGAAAAGCAACCCGCGCCCGCCTTGGTGATGCTGGTCGTCGGCGTGTTGACGATGGCGGTGCCCCTGATGGCGCAGTTATCGAACCTGCCCATCGAACTGGATGCCAGCTTCAAGCGTGCGCTGCCCATGCTCGAAGAGGGCGGCTGGCTGGGTAAGGCCGAAAGAAAACCGGCGCGGCAGATTCTGCGTGCGGCCGCCTTCACCTATGTGGCTCAGGCGCTGTCTTCGGTGCTGAATGTCGTCAAATGGTTGCGCGGACTGCGGATGTAATCAAACGCCCTTGAACAAGTTCGCCATGTTCTTATGTCCAATTTATCGCCGGTAGCGTCCATGGGTGTCGTTCTACTATGTTATAAATACGGTGTCATGAATACCAGGTTCGCCCATCGACCATTATCTGTGGGCTGTTCACCATGGCAATTCTCCCAGGGCAACTTCTTTCAATCCAGATCAGGAGCACGATATGGCTTTTCAACTTCCGGAACTCAGCTACGACTATGGTGCGCTCGATAAATCCATCGATGCGCAAACCATGGAAATTCACTACACCAAGCACCACGGCGCGTATGTGACCAACTGCAACAACGCGATTGCCGGTACCGAGTGGGATGACAAACCCATCGAAGAACTGATGGCGAATATCTCCAAACTCCCGCCAGCCGTGCGCAACAATGGCGGCGGGCATTATAACCACGCCTTATTCTGGACCATCCTTTCCCCCAATGGCGGCGACGCGCCAGCTGGAAAACTCGCCGATGACATCAACTCCACCTTCGGCTCGTTCAGCGCGCTGAAAGATCAGATGAGCACCGCTGGTGCCACGCGTTTCGGTTCAGGCTGGGCCTGGCTGATCGTGGACGCACAGGGCAAGCTCGCCGTCTGCTCAACGCCGAATCAGGACAACCCCACCATGGACATCGCCGAGATCAAGGGCACGCCCATCCTCGGTATCGATGTCTGGGAACACGCTTACTACCTGCGTTACCAGAATCGCCGCCCGGATTATCTCAAGGCTATCTGGGACGTCATCAGCTGGGAAGCGGTTGCCAGCCGTTATGCTGCTGCGAAGTAAGTCAGACAAGGTCTGAATGTCAAAAACCCCCGCGCCGGGGACGGTCGCGGGGGTTTTCGTTTTGAGGGGGGCAGAAATCAGGCAGGAAGCATGATCGGGTCGATTTCGCTAATCGATCCGGTGTGTATAGGATGAGTTGATCTGGCCGTACACACGGGGTGACTCTTGGGGCGCGTCAGAAGAAAATCCGTTGATGTAACCGGAGGAACCGCCGGAACGCCAGGAAGTGGACGCACAACCCGAAAGCGCGATGGCGACAAGTACGGGCAAAATCCAGAGGAAATACCGTTTCACGGGCAGCCTCTTCACTTGTCCTGATGTTTGGTGTCGTGACGCTTCAGGTTCGCTTCTTCGCGCATCGCATTGAGTTCGACATCAGTCTTGTCGGCAATGGAAAGCAGCTTGATGCCGAGGTCGGCTTCGATATCCCGCCATTCCTTCACAAAGGCTTCGCGATCCTGACGCAGGGTAGTTTGTGCTTTGGCGATGTCGATGCGGAGGGTGTCCACGAGATCAGGGTGGTATTCGTGCCCGGCCAACTCGGCACGGGATTCGTCGATGATTTCATCGCTGTGCCGTTTGATGGCCCGGCTTTCATCGTCCAGCAGGCGGGCGTAGATGGTGCCCAGCCAGTGGTAGTAACGGTCGCTCAAGCTTTCGTGGGACGTATTTTTGGTTTGTTCGTCGGTAGACATGTTGCGATTCCTCCTGAAGATCTGCACTCAGCATACACCGAGGCTCATGTACCCGGACACGGTTTTTTGGGGCAGTAGTCCGGTTTTTCGGGTATTCTTAACGCCCTTTTTATATCGTCCCCCTTATATCATCAAGTACGCACCCAATCGCCATGATGCACGAGCAATACGTTCCCGCCCAAGTTGAAGATCAAGCCCAGAGTCTGTGGGCCGACCGCCATGTATTTCGCGCGGTGGAAGACCCGACGCGGGAAAAATTCTATTGCCTGTCCATGTTTCCGTACCCCTCCGGGCGGTTACACATGGGGCATGTGCGCAATTACACCATCGGCGATGTGATCGCGCGTTATCAACGGATGCGCGGCAAGAATGTGTTGCAACCGATGGGTTGGGATGCGTTCGGGTTGCCCGCGGAAAACGCGGCGCTGAAAAATGGCGACGCTCCGGCGCGCTGGACATTCGAGAACATTGATTACATGCGCGGCCAGTTGCAGCGCTTAGGATTGGCCTACGACTGGCAGCGGGAACTGGCCACCTGCACGCCGGAGTACTACCGCTGGGAACAGTGGCTATTCACGCGTCTCGTGCGCAAGGGTATGGCCTACAAGAAAACCGCCGTGGTGAACTGGGACCCGGTCGACATGACCGTGCTGGCAAACGAGCAGGTCATCGATGGCCGCGGCTGGCGCTCCGGGGCGTTGGTCGAACGGCGCGAGATTCCACAGTGGTTCATCAAGATCACCGATTATGCCGATCAATTATTGGATGATTTGCAGCAACTGGATGGCTGGCCGGAACAGGTGCGCACCATGCAGGCCAACTGGATTGGCCGTTCGCGTGGTTTGCAGGTCGATTTTGCCTTGCCCGATGGCAACAATCTCACGGTGTTCACCACGCGACCGGATACGCTTTACGGCGTTTCCTACCTTGCCGTGGCCGCCGAACATCCGCTGACCAAAAAGGCGGCGGAAACCAATCCCGACATCGCCTCCTACATCACCCGTTGCAGCCATCACAAGGTGGCGGAAGCGGAAATGGCGACGATGGAGAAAGAGGGTGTCGATCTTGGCATCACCGTCACACATCCGTTGACCGGCGAACCGATTCCCGTCTGGTCGGCCAATTTCGTGCTGATGGAATACGGCACCGGTGCGGTCATGGCTGTACCGGCGCACGACGAGCGCGATTTCGCATTCGCCCGGCAGTATGGGTTACCGATCAAGCCTGTGATCGAGTCCATTGAGCCGCATGATTACAGCACCGGGGCGATGACCGCCAAGGGCAAGCTGTTCGATTCCGCTGCGTTCTCAGGGATGGATTTCGAGACGGCCTTCGATGCGATTGCCGCGCATCTTGAAGCCAAGAAGCTGGCCCAAGTGCAAATCAACTACCGCCTGCGCGACTGGGGCGTATCGCGGCAACGCTACTGGGGTTGCCCGATTCCAATCATCAACTGCCCGCATTGCGGCGCGGTGCCGGTGCCGGACGATCAACTGCCGGTGATCCTGCCGACCGATGTGGTGATGAACGGCCCGCAATCGCCGATCAAGCAGTCGCGTGAATTCATCGAGACGACTTGCCCGGAATGCGGCAGTGCCGCCGAGCGCGAAACCGATACCTTCGATACCTTCTTCGAGTCGAGTTGGTATTACGCCCGCTACACCTGCCCGGATTTCACCGAGGGTATGCTCGACGAGCGTGCCGATTACTGGCTGCCGGTCGATCAGTACGTGGGTGGTGTCGAACACGCCGTGCTGCATCTTTTGTATGCGCGCTTCTTCCATAAGCTGATGCGCGACGAAGGTCTGATTGCCCAGGACAAACCCGAGCCGTTTACCCGCCTGCTCACGCAGGGCATGGTGAATAAAGACGGCAGCAAGATGAGCAAGTCCAAGGGCAATACGGTCGATCCGCAACCCTTGATCGAGGAATACGGCGCCGATACCGTGCGCCTGTTCATGATGTTCGCCGCACCGCCGGATCAGGGTTTGGAGTGGTCCGATGCCGGTGTCGAGGGCGCGCATCGGTTCCTCAAACGCCTGTGGCGTCAGGTGTACGACCGCAAACAGGCCGGTTGGCAGCCATCGCCCTTGGTGACCGACGGACTGGACGATGCCGCCCGCGCTCTGCGCCGCAAGCTGCACGAAACCATTGCGCGTGTCACCGATGATGTCGAAAAACGCCAAACCTTCAATACCGTGATTGCGGCGAATATGGAGCTGTTCAACGAGTTGAACCGTTTTGAAGGGACCGATTCTGCAGCAAGCGGCGTGATCACCGAAGTGCTGCAAAACATGATCAAGATGCTCTCGCCCATCGTGCCGCATATCGCCCACGCGCTCTGGCCTGAAGTGGGCGGAACAGGCCTTGTGATCGACGCGCTGTGGCCGCAGGTTGATGCCGCTGCACTGGTGCGCGACGAAATCGAACTCGTCGTGCAGGTAAACGGCAAATTGCGCGGCAAGATTCTGGTGGCGGCAACGGCCGACAAGTCTATGCAAGAAGCGGCGGCCGTGGCCAATCCCGATGTGCAACGCTATCTTGACGGGGTTTCCATCAAGAAGGTCATCGTCGTGCCCGGTCGGCTTATCAATATCGTGGTGGGGTAACCTGTGACCATCCAGAATTCTTCGTTTTTAGCCCGTTTCCTGCCATCGCACGCCATCGCTTTTTTTGGTGCGCTGGCCGTTCTCGCAATGCTCGCGCTGGGGGGCTGCGGCTACCACCTGCGTGGCGTGACGAGCCTCGATCCGGTTTATCAAACAGTTTATGTACAGGGCATGAGTACCAGCGATCCGGTGTACCAGCAGCTACAACGTCTGTTCCTGAACACAAACAGCACCCTCGTGACCGACCCGAGCAAGGCATCGGCCACCCTCGTGATCGACAGGAATACGGTCGAGCAGCGTGTCGCCGTGGTTACACCGCAGGCAACCGTGCAACAGTACGAGTTGTACCAGCGGATTACCTATCACATCGAGCTGGCTGATGGACGGCGTCTGCCTGAGCAGACGATCGGGCAGGCGCGTAACTACAATTACGATCCGACGGGTGTCATTGCTTCCACCAGTAACGAGGCCCAGATTCGTCAGGAACTGGCCGAAACACTGGCCCGGTTGTTGTTCTACCGCCTGAGTGCGCCCGTGAAGATGGAACCGCCAGCGGCGGCGCACTGATCCGTGAATCTGCGTCCGGAACAACTGGATGCGGCGCTGGCCAAAAAACTGGCCGCCCTTTATGTACTGGTGGGCGACGACTGGTTGCAACTGGATGAGGCCCGTCAATCCATTGCCCGACAGGCGCGAACGGCCGGCGTGACCGAACGCCTGCGGTTCGAGGTGGAGGGGCGCTTTGACTGGAATAGTCTCAAGTCGGTCGGGGCGAATCTGTCCCTGTTCGCCGAGCGACGCCTGGTTGATTTGCGCATTCCCGGCGGCAAACCGGGCAAGGAGGGTGGCGAAGCGATCAAAGCCTTGGCAGCCCGATTATCGAACGCTGATGAGACGGACGATGTCTGGTTGATCAGCCTGCCGAAACTGGACATGAATGCGCAGAAGTCGGTCTGGTTCAGTGCCTTGAGTCAGGCGAGCGTCACCATCCAGTT
>JAJYPA010000296.1 GCA_021795795.1 Pseudomonadota bacterium
TAATAGTCAACCCCTCAATGCAGTTTTCCGCTTGGTCTTTGACGACCATGCTTGGGTAGAGGCAAACATCGCCGGTGTTTGCAAAATGCGCCTCGATGTCCAAATGTGCTACTTGATCAAGTTTCAGTCTGTTTTCCCAATAAATATTATTTCTCCCAAAAAACAAAGAATAAAATTCATTTAGAACCACTCCAAAATAACGATCGACATTAGATTTTTTGAAAAGCGGAAGAAAATCTTCTGATGCGCGATGCGAAACCGCTGAATATAATTGATAGTTATCGTTTATTTCATTTAAAACATAATTAACGTCGTCATGACAAGTTATAGGAATGTAATTCACAAAAGGGCGCAGGGCTCTATGATAATAAGTTATCCATTGTGAACTGTATTTAAGCAAAACTGAGTTGCTCAACAACGCAACAGCGACCCTCGTACATGTAGGCCCATTTCCATCGACAGAAATGATAAATTTGTAATTAAATTGCGCATTATACTCGGCGCGATCACATTGAGTGAATGGAAATTTCCTCAAATATTCTTCTGTTTCTATCGAGTCACATTGCGTTATCAAGGGCAACTTAAAAACAACTGATTCACTGCCATCAAAAAATTTAGCTGCACTTATACGAACACTTGGGTCGTGATCTATATTTTCTATCGTGTTGCAACACTCGCGATCTTCGTGTGCATTAGTGCCCGTGGTGCTGCCAAAGAATATCGCTTTATCGCTCTTCTCCTGAAAGGCGAGATTGTCGATGTACATGCCTCTACGATAATAATTTTGTCCGAAAATTTCGAAATCCGGGATGAGAACGATATTTTGGCCATGTTTTTTATGGTAGCTCAACACCGGAATATCGGTGTCGTCGGCCATATCTTCAATCTCGATACAGAATCTCAGATTGGGTAGAGATATCAACTGCGTTAACCTGGCAAGCCATTGATGGTGGATTTGCACGCGTAGCTCTGTAGCGTCCGATTTTATTTCGCCTTGTTCTCTATGTACGGTTTTCCCGTTTTCCACAAAGCGGAATGAATAAAATCTTTTTGACTTTATCAAATCGTCGATTCTTTCGTTATATCGATGGTAGTTTATGCCATGCTTCTTCAAAGATTCCCTTGCTACCCGCAGATCCTCATCCATTAACGATAAAAAATCTTCATAGGACATAAAATGTTTCATGGCCCTTTTTCTGTCTTCGCAGCACAACAATTTTAGGGAGTCATAATTACGTTTGGCGACCTGGGAATCACGATCATCATCAACTTGTGTCAGATTTAAAACCTGTTCTTGTGCCTTAGCCAAATCATAACGCTCATATTGTCGTGAACCAAGAGCACAAAAGTAATCAATGAGTATTTTATTGGTGGAAAATTCAGGTCGTAACCACGCTAACTTCTTGTCGTCTGTGGAATTATTTAGTTGCAGCACACCAAGCCCAGACGAATGCACAAACTCTAGGTTATTGGGATAGCGATCTTTCAGTTCTAACCATAATTTCCACACTCCAAAATTTTCCGCGTGGACCATCGTGTCATGAAACATCACGACAGCGCCAGGCGCCAACTTTGGCAACCAAGTTTCAAAATCATGGCGCACTGCTTCATAAGTGTGAAGACCATCGATATGTAGCAGATCGATCGATTCGTCCGCAAAGTAGGTTAAAGCATCATCAAAAGTCATTTGCAATAGTCGAGAGAATCCCTCATATCGCGCCTGATTATACGCGTCAACTTCGCTGAAAATCTCCTTACCATAATTACCGGTTGTAACCCCATCCCCTGACCATGTGTCAACGGCATAGCATTTTGTCAGCAATCCTGCTTCTTTCACTGACTGGCAAAATGCGAAATAGGAATGGCCCGCATGCGTGCCAAGTTCGACAAAAACTTTTGGTCTTGTCTCACGAATCACCCATCCTGCAAACGGAAGATGCCCCAGCCATGCGCTCGGCGCGCCAAGTAATTTTGGGTTGAATGCTGCTGCTTCAAGTAAATTTTCAAAATACATATTTCATATCTCAAAATTTCCATGCATTTATCTGAATAATAATCATCACCGCGAGAGACTGACTCCTTCTTTTCCGCTAAAATCCCTTAGGGGAGCTCGTACTTCTTCGAGCCTGGTGTCATCTTCCAAAATAAACGCCTCTAACTCGATACCTTGGACACTCAAATTCGTTTGTTCCCCCACCCACAACCGTACTTCCAAATCGTCACAGGCCGTCTCAATGTCCAAGATTAAAGGACACTTGCCACTGATCAGTGGGGCGTGTAGGAAGAGCTTCGTGTAATAGCTTGGCGCGTCATTGTCGCAAACCACATCGCGAGCCATTCCTCCCCTGTCGAGTGTTCAACGTGGCCATACACCATCAGGCGATAGCGGCCCGGTTCGTAGCGTTCATAGGGGCCATAAATTAACACGCCTTGCTTGCCGGTGGTGCATATGGCGCGGCCACGTCTTTGGCCGACTTCGGCATGCAGGCGCGGTTTGGCTCCTCAGTAGCGCGCACACCGTCGGGAAGCCAGGTTTTGTAGGGTGCGGTGTTACCCAGAATGGCATCGAGCACTTGCCTGGCGCTGTCTTTCCAGGTTTGGTGAGGCAGGGTGTCACTGCTGGGGTGTTGCCCTTGTTGGAATAGGCTGAGCCAAGCCTGTACCGCTTCGCCAATCACCGCGGGTTCGCGGCTGTCGGGGAAGAAACAGGCTTGATCTCCAGTTACTTCACGGAACACCGGAATGTCGCGCACCAGCAGTGGCAAGCCGTGGCGGGCGGCTTCGATAAGCGGCAGACCGAAGCCTTCGCCGTGGCTGGCGGCAATCAGGCAGGTGCTTGCGGCGTAAACACGCTCCAGATCTTCATCGCTGATGCCTTCGAGCCAGAACAGGCGTTTACCGAGTTCGGCGTGGGTACGCAAGGCCCGTACGGTGTGCGGAATGTCGCTCCGATCCGCATCTGGCAGCCGCATCCATCCTTCCTTGCCGACGATGACCAAATTCATATCAGTACCTTGCGCCCAGAGTTGGTCGAACGCAGCGATGGTTTGCAAATACCCCTTGCGGGGCTCAATCGTCCCCACCATCAGGAAGGTAGGGCGCTGCGCGAGCTTGTCGATCCCGTCTTGCACATCTGCAGACAGGCCGCGCGTTGGGGCGCTGTTGTCGACATCGGCACCAAGATGGAACCAATTCAAGGCGTAAGGACGCTCTCTCGCCTCACCGAAGGTTTCTAACCATCTGTACATCTCGTCAGCGACGGCCTGCGAAATCGCCAGAACCCCGTCGAAGCGGGTTATAGTTTCCAGCCAGCGCTGATGCCCAGCCCGCGCACCAACTGGGAATACTTCGGGCTGCAGAACTGGGAGTAAATCGTAAACGATGAAATACAGCCTCACACCGTGCCGCCGCAAGACGTTCAGAAACTCTTGTTGGGTAGGCACAACAAGGTGATGCAAATCAAGCCCTAAAAAAACATCTCCGGGCCAAGCCTCCAACGGTGCATTCTCAGCCCAATCTTCGGGGGTGCCCAAAAACCGGCTCATGAAACGCCGCGCATAACGGTAGCCAGGCTCGTCGGTGGTGGCGTAGACGGGCTCTACCTGCCAGCCTTCAGGAGGATTCAGAACAATTTCTTGAAGTAGCGCACGTGTGACACGCTGGATGCCTGTTTTCACATCGCGCTGAACGAGTTCTGAGATGTCAACTATAAGTTGTCGTTTCGTTCGCTCAGGAACTATGGAAGTAGCGATGCACTGTGCGAGCGCCATTTTCTCCGTCAGAGTCGTTTTGGAAAGGTCGAGTGTTGCAATAGAGCCTATAAGCATCTTTTCAAGGTCGTCATGATTTAAACTGCGTGACACCACAGAAATCGCTGTGTCGGCATCCGGCATTGGATGATGCTTGCAGAATGCGATGGCTTCTATGACTTTCCCGTGGATCAAATCGATGGGGATGTCTTCGAGGCAGCGCATCGTATAAGGGCATTCGGAACGGTGGCTAATGTGGCATGGCGAACAGGGGGCACTGGTGTGAATAACGTAGCTATTCGGAAATACCGGGCCCCATTCGGCCACCGTTTCCTGTCCTCCATAGATACCCAGGGAAATCAAACCTAAATAGGCGGACAAATGTGCTCCGAGCGAGTTATTGGCCACACACACTGTATTAGAAGATAATGATTTTTCGAGATCGAGTAATGAGAGGCCTATATGCAAGGACAGTTTTCCATGCTCTTTCAGTCCAAGCTTGTTTCTCTCGGATTCGTGCGTCAGGTATACATTAACCCCATCAATGTCGGAGTGTTCGCAAAGGTACTCAACTAACTGACGGTATTTGTCAGCCCCCCATTCTTTGACGTCGTTACCGGCGAAGGGGAAAAGAGCCACGGAAGCGTTTTGGCCAGAGTGAGTTGGAAGCCCTACAGGGGATGCAACGAAATCGTTAACATCGGAAGGCAAGGCGTCGACCAATCGCAGTATCTGTACCGCAATGGAGGTTTTATTCATTGGGGTTGACTGGAATGGAACATCCACATGCGCAGGAAGAGCGATGTCAAGAACCCTGTCAATTTCGGCATCGAAGGATTCGTATCCAACCTTCATCTTTGCTCGAATCTGGACTAGAAAGAAGCGGGTATCCCGCTGTCGGCGCAGGTCGATCGCCATGTCGTATTCGTCGAGTTGGGCAAGCGTTGCCAGAACGGTGGCTGCCGCAGCAATCGGAGCCTCGGACGAATTTTTCTTGAAGAAATCCAAAGTGTAGATATTGTCAAAGATTCCGAGTTCTCGGGCAGCCGCGACGTTCCAACTGCCAATAACGGCATCAATGTGCGCAGTAGGATACCGCGTCTTAAGTTTCCTGAGGGCTGGAATGGCTAGGATAAAATCGCCCATATGATCCAGTTTCACGACCAAGATGCGTTTGCTTCTGGGTGCGAAAAGGGATGTGCATTCAACCTTGACACCCTGATAGCGTCGTGCAATAGGGCTCGGACACATCTCTTCCAACGCGCGGAGCGCTCGCGTGGCACTTGCTTCCCAAGAAAACCGTTCCGCCTGGGTAAGTCCGTGTACCACAAGGCTGTCGCGAAACGCCCTGTTAGTGAGAACCGCCTCAATCTTCTTACTGATGGCCGGAATCGATCTTGGATCAAAAAGCGCGTCGGAACGTCCGATGACTTCGGGGAGGCTCGTCGCGTTGGCCGCGATCACTGGAGCACCGCAAGCCATTGCTTCAAGCGGAGGCAGGCCAAAGCCTTCATGCAGCGACGGAAAGACAAATAGGGCACAACTGTTGTAAAGCGCAACTAGATCGATATCGTCGATGTAACCCGTCACGACGATGGCATCATCCGCCAAGCGCTCCTTTTTTGCAGTATGCAAAAGATCCTCGACATGAAGCGCAGGCATCTTGCCAGCAAGCACTAGTTGGTGCGCCGCTCTTACCGTCTCTGGCAAACCAGCAAATGCTTCGATTAGGCGATGCAGGTTTTTACGCTCGTCCGCACCGCCCGTGTACATAACAAAGGGCTTTTTGATCCCGAATTTTCGACAAACTGCAGTTTTATCACTTTCCGTTAAACCCAGAGCACGGAACGAAGCGTCGCAAGCGCCCGAGATGTTCATCACACGTTGTGTGCTAAATTGCAGCGCTTGCAATGCTTCCTGCCGCCCACTTTCGGAAATCGCCAAAAGCTTCGAGCTGCGCTTTATGGAACCAATCTTTCGCGCGTAATAGACTTGATATATCGAACTATTTCTAAAATGAACGTCTGGATTAATGAGCGGAATCAAGTCATACAGAATCACGGCGACAGGTGTGCTGCCTCCTTCCAGAACACCGATACTCGTAACAGCATCGTCGCCAAAACCTTCGAACAGGCTGGTGACTAGGATTGCATCCGCTTGGAGGCTTTCCAGAAATGCCTCTCGGATCCGCTCTGCGATTTCCCGGCGCTTTTGGTTGGCGGGGTCATTTTCTCGGACCGGTCCCGGTGCGAGCCAGACACGAATATTTTCTTGCGGAATAATTCCGTCAAACGCTGCACGAATCGGCTCGATTGTTTCTGGAAAGAGGCCATTTAGCGCGAGGAAAATCTCGTGGTGATTATCACGATTACGCGCGATGGCAAGCGACAGTTCGAGCGAATATCGGCCGATGCCACGAAATTGACTCTCTGTTTGCGCGCCCTGCATGTCGATGACCAGACGCATAGCCAGACTCCTTACAGGATTTGTTGAGCGCGAAGAAGCCGGGTAAAAATCATGCGCGCATGTTCGGGCAGGGCTGTTATACGCACTTTGAATTCCTCGGAATCCATCAGTGCCTGGCGCAGGGATTCGATTGTGCCCTGCTGGGCGTGGTGTTCGAGCACGGCTTCACTCTCCGGCTCGCGACCTAGAATTTCACGAAATGCTTGACGTACATCTTCCCCCGACAGAGACTGCCTGCATACACTGCTCGTTTGTGTATTCGCCGAAGTGGAGTAACTCACCCACTCTTCGATCTGGCGGGAAAAGTCGTCGAACTGCACGGACAGGCTGTTCACTAGTTGTGGCAACGAACCAGCCGCTTCGTGCAACTGAGCGATATGCGCGCTAATGCGGGCGAGTTCATTGGCGTTCTGCCGCATCAACCGCTCGCGACGTTGATGCCCCATGAAAATCCCCCAGACCCAGTGCTTGGCACGTCGTTCGTCGGCAAGCAGCTTTTTGAGCCCCTTGATCTCGTCATGTGGTCGCGCTTCGGCTGACAGTGCCAATTGCATGATAATGCGGGCCTTGCCATACCCCATGGATAAACAGCCAAGATAATAGGCCATGCCTTGGGGATCGGGTTCGCGTTGGAGCAGGTTACGATAGGCTTCGGTAACGAAAAGGCGCCCGTCGATAGAAAAAAGTTCGGTTATGTGCTGGATCGGCATGGCGAGTCCTTCTTGTTCTGGCTGGGCAAGGTCAAGGTGTCCGTTACCGTCGGCGGATGTGCAATTGGCTTGGGGGACGACAGCAGTGGGAATGGCGGCTTGCGGCGACATCGTCGCCACATGGACAAATTCGCCGACCTGGGCATGAAGTCCGCTCGGCAGCGGCGCTGGGTATGGGGCAGACCCAGCGCGAAGCACGCGCCACAACATCGACAGCCGCCACCACCAGGTGGACTGCATGGCGGATATCTGTGTGGCTAAAGCATGGGCGTAGGCGGCATGTTGGGCTAACTCGGTTCGCAAGATATTTTCTTGCGTATGTAACCGGTTAACGATGCGCTCGAAGATTTGAACTTGCGCGGCTGCTCCAGCCCGAACTTGGGCAAGCAACATTTCTGTGCTATTACGGAACTCTTTTCTCAGTTCAGATTCGAGAGTGGCATGGGATTGGTTCAGAGCAGCTAGTGCTTTCTGGTGTTGTGCGTGTATTGCACTGAGTTCTGTGGTGAAGATGCGTTCACGATCAAGCAGATTTTGCTGCAAAGCTTGTTCACGATGCTGTGCAGTATCACGCGCGACTTCCATTGTCTGATTTAATGCAATCAGTTCACACTTCAGTTCGCTTTCACGCGCATTATAGAATTGGCTCAGTGCCGCTTGTGCCTGCTGGTATTGATCGTGAAGTACAGTGAGTTGCGCAGTAAAGGTACGTTCACGTTCGAGTAGTTCTTGTTGCAGGGCAAGTTTATCCGACTGTGATTGTTGCAACTGCGGTATTACCTGCTCACGCAGATCTTGTTCCTGTGTCTGCATGGCAGCGATTTGTGCATCCAGCGCTCCCTGCCGCTGGCGTTGCGTATTTTCGTATCGCTCAGAAAGATTACCCAGGGTTAAGCCGTAATCCTGGCTGAATACGCCATCAAAGGTCTGCAAAATTTCTGGGGAAGCTGCTTTTTGGGCGATAACGGCATAGTCAGGACTGACTCCGGATAAGATTTCAATAAGTCGCAAGTCACCACTCTCACGTAGAGGCGCAGACTCCTGTAATCGCAAGGTCTTGTGACGGATATATCCGTAGTGCTCGGGCAAAAACTCCAGCAGTAAAGGTGGTATAGGTCGGATATGTGTGGGGTCGAGGTAAAAATTGGTGGTACCGACAACGAGATTTTCCGGATTCGGAGTTTCCAGGATCAACAGCCCCCCCGGGATCAGCGCGCGCAAAGCTTCGCGCACCAACGTCTGCAACACATCGAAGGCAATATGTTCTACCACATGAAATGCCGAAATGACGCACACACTGGCATCACGCTGAGCCTGCAACGCTTGTATCACGTCTTTCTGCTCCACAAGCAAGCTGCGCTCGGTGCAGGCGGCAAGCATGCCGCTGTCAAGATCAACGCCATGAGCGCTTAGCCCAACTTCACTGGCGACTTCCAGCCATTCACCTCGCCCGCACCCCAAGTCCAAGGCCAGCCCCAAAGGATGCAGTGTGGCAAGTGGTTCTAGAAAAGGACGATACTGTTGCAGGCGAGTCTTAATCAATTCGCGCGAGCCGCGGTACTTATCCTCAAAGGCACGGTAGAAAAGTTTGTCGTCTGAAATATTTTCGGATTCCATGACCATTTTACGCCGCCTTTACCCGTCGAATGGCCATTCCAGAAATTGCCAAACCAAACAGCGTCATTCCAATCAACACTAAAACGGTATATCCCAAATGATAATAACTCGGCACTGACGGACCAAAGTATCCATGATGAAAATAATCTACCGCGTCAATCAACGGGAAATAAAGCAAATAGCTTCTGTAAGGTTCAGGAACCATGAATGTGGGAATAAAAACCCCACAAAACGGCAGCATCAAATACAAAATAATGTGAGATGTTTTTTCGATGGTTTCACTGAGCTCCGCAAGCCCTGCCATGATGAGCACGAAGCCAAAAGAAAACCAGATGACCAACAGATAGCCGACCGCCATGATGAGTAGATTGCTCGGCAAATGGCATATCCCAACGGCGATGAATATCGGAAAGAGAAATAGAAACACCGCCATTCCGCTAGCGAACTCCAGCAATATTCTCGCATAGAGAATGTCCATAGGCCGGACAGGTTGGTGATGCAACAGGGATCGGTTTTGCTCTATGGCCCCGGTCACCCTACCGGTACCATTTCTCCAGAACAGCAGAGTGGGGTAGCTCACCGCAAGCCATTCAGCGGGACTTATTCCGTAAGGGTACCCTGTGTCAATAAACGAAAAGATGATCATCACTCCGACGACGAACATCGCCGGTTCTGCAATCATCCAAAACATGCCCAGCCCTTCACGACCAAAGCGCGTGACCGTCTCGCGCAGGGTAAGCGCCCAGATGATCCGCCCCTGTAACCGCAACTGATCCCAAAATGTCAGACTGTTGTTAGCGGGCATGGTGCTCTCGAATCCCTGCGAACAGGATGCTCAGTACGCCCCAGATCATCAGCGAGACCAGCAATACGGCCAACACATCTTCAAAACGTTTCGGCTCCTGCGACGC
>JAJYPA010000024.1 GCA_021795795.1 Pseudomonadota bacterium
TCACCCCCAGTCGGTCGACCTCTTGGTAACTCATCGTAATATGCTCCTCTGCCATCACCCCTCCCGAAATCAAAAGGGGACATTTTAGAATTGGACAAAGGGGACATTACGGCTTTGGGCTAACACAGGCTGGCGTAAATTTGCCAGCCTCGTCTCATATCGTTAAAATTTGGCCCCATTTTGTCCGTGAAACACGGTAGATGCTATATTTCGATAGAAAGAAGAGCAACGGACGGATCCGGTGCTTTCACTTACCGGCCCTTCAGGCCTTTGCTTGATCCGCTGCACCGCCCGCCCCAAGCTTGGGAGAGCACCCTTGAACATGGGTTTCGGGTCTGTATTTTAAGAATGAGAAGAGGTTATAGCCTGATGAATCGCGCCCCAACCGCTGGTTTGTATCACCCGAGTTTCGAAAAGGACAACTGCGGTTTTGGCCTGATCGCCCATATGGACGACCAGCCCAGCCATACACTGGTATCCACCGCCATCGAAGCACTGGCGCGCATGACGCATCGCGGCGGTATTTCTGCCGACGGCAAATCAGGCGACGGTTGCGGCATTCTGCTGAAAAAACCCGATGCCTTTTTCCGTGCACAGGCCGATAAACTGGGGTTTGCGCTGGCCGATCAGTACGCCGTCGGCGTGGTCTTTGTCGGCCGTGATGCGTTATCTGCAAATACAGTCAAAGCCACATTGGGCGAAACTCTCGCGGCACAGGGCCTGACGGTCGCCGGTTGGCGCGATGTGCCCGTCGATCCCTCCGTGCTCGGCACCATCTCTGAATCCAAGCGCCCGGATGTACTGCATGTTTTCGTCAATGCGTCGGCAAATCTGACCGCGCGCGAATTCGATACGCGTCTGTACATCGCCCGCCGCGTAGCCGAAAAACGTCTGGCCGACGATCCGGTGTTCTACATGCCATCGATGTCGGCTCAGGTGATTTCCTACAAGGGGCTGATGATGCCCGACGATCTCGCCGGTTTTTATCTCGACCTCAAGGACAGCGCGCTCACCTCATCCCAGTGCGTCTTCCACCAGCGTTTCTCCACCAACACCTTCCCGGAATGGCGTTTGGCACAACCGTTCCGCTACCTGGCGCACAACGGTGAAATCAACACCATTCGGGGCAACCGTAACTGGGCACTGGCCCGTTCGACCAAATTCGAAACGCCTCTGATTCCGGACATGAGCCTTGTCACCCCGCTGGTCAACACGACCGGCTCAGACTCCTCGTCCATGGACAACATGCTCGAAGCCCTGCTGGCCGGTGGCGTGGACATGCTGCGCGCCATGCGCATGATCGTGCCGCCCGCCTGGCAGAATGTGGAGCACATGGATGCCGATCTGCGTGCGTTCTACGAATTCAACTCCATGCACCTCGAACCCTGGGATGGCCCGGCCGGTATCGTGATGACCGACGGCCAGACCGTCGCCTGCGCCATGGATCGTAACGGCCTGCGCCCAGCCCGCTGGGTCATCACCAAAGACCGTCACATCACGCTCGCCTCTGAGATCGGCGTCTGGGATTACGATCCCTCCGATGTCGTGAAAAAGGGACGTGTTCGCCCTGGCCAGATCGTCGCTGTCGACACGTCCAAAGGAGAATTGCTGGCACCTGAGGCCATCGACCACCTCATGAAAGGCCGCCAGCCCTACCGCGCCTGGCTCAAGGCCCATGCCATGCGGCTTGCCAGTGCGCTGGACGAAGGCCAACTCACCAGCCAGCCCTTCGATACCGACACATTGAACCAATACGAAAAAGAGTTCCTGCTCAGCTTCGAGGAACGCGATCAGATCATCCGCGTCATGGCGGAAGATGGCCAGGAAGCCATCGGCTCGATGGGTGACGATGCGCCGATGGCCGTCCTCTCACAGACCCAGCGCTCGCTTTATGATTATTTCCGCCAGCAATTCGCACAGGTGACCAACCCACCGATCGATCCGCTGCGCGAAGCCATCGTTATGTCGCTCGAAACGCTGATCGGGCGCGAACGCAACATCTTCGCGGAAACACCCGAGCATGCGCATCGCCTGCAACTGGAAACGCCAATCTTGAGCGAAACCAAGTTCCAGGCACTGCTGGCGCAAACCGATCCGGACTTTGCGTCTTGCCGCATCGACCTGAACTACCCGCTCAACGAAGGCCTGCAATCGGCCATTCGGCGGATCTGCGACGAAGCGGTCGCACAGGTTCGCACGGGCAAGGTCATTATCGTATTGTCCGATCGTGGCATCAGCGCCGATCGTCTGCCGATTCACGCCCTGCTGGCTACCGGTGCGATTCACCACCGCCTGATTCGTGAGGGTCTGCGCACCGATGCGAACCTTGTGATCGAAACAGCCACCGCGCGGGATCCACACCACTGTGCGGTTCTGTTGGGTTATGGTGCCACCGCTATTTATCCGTATCTCGCCTTCGAAGCCATCGAAAACATGCGGCAAACGAAGCAAATTTCGGCTGATACCAGCGAAAAACTCACCAGCAACTTCGTCAAGGGCATGGGTAAGGGCCTCAAAAAAATCCTCTCCAAGATGGGGATTTCAACCGTGGCCAGCTATCGAGGCGCTCAGTTGTTCGAAATCATTGGTCTTGCGAGCGAAGTGGTCAACCTCTGCTTCAAGGACAGTACCAGCCGGATTGAAGGCGCCCGGTTTGTCGATCTCGAGGCCGACCAGAAAATCCTGCACCGTGAGGCCTCACTCAAGAGCAAGCAGCCACGTCAGGGTGGCCTGCTCAAATATATTGACGGTGGCGAGTACCACGCCTACAACCCGGATGTGGTGCAAACCTTGCAACAGGCAGTCAACACCGGGAATTTCTCGCTGTGGCAGCAATATTCGGCCCATGTGAACCACCGCCCAATCGCCACCTTGCGTGACCTGTTCGATTTAGCACACGATACCCAGCCGATCCCGATCGATGAGGTCGAATCACTCGAATCCATCATCCGCCGCTTCGACTCGGCGGGCATGAGCCTCGGTGCACTGTCGCCCGAGGCCCATGAAACGCTGGCAGAAGCCATGAACCGGCTGGGCGCCCGTTCCAATTCGGGGGAGGGCGGCGAAGATCCCGCGCGCTTCGGCACGGCCAAGATGAGCAAGATCAAGCAGATCGCCTCGGGGCGGTTTGGCGTCACCCCACATTACCTCGTCAATGCCGAAGTGCTGCAAATCAAGATTGCGCAAGGTGCCAAACCCGGCGAGGGTGGGCAGCTGCCCGGCCATAAAGTCGATGCGTTCATCGGACGCCTGCGCTATGCCCGTCCCGGCGTTGCACTGATCTCCCCACCGCCGCACCACGACATTTACTCCATCGAAGATCTGGCCCAGCTGATTTTCGATTTGAAACAGATCAACCCCGAAGCCCTCGTTTCGGTCAAGCTCGTCTCCGAGCCGGGGGTAGGCACCATTGCCGCCGGTGTCGCCAAGGCCTACGCTGATCTGATCACGATTTCCGGCTACGACGGCGGTACCGGCGCCAGCCCGCTCACCTCGGTGAAATATGCCGGTTCACCGTGGGAATTGGGGCTGGCAGAAGCGCATCAGACCCTGCGTGCCAACGATCTGCGCGACAAGGTTCGCCTGCAAACCGACGGCGGCCTGAAAACTGGCCTCGATGTGATCAAGGCTGCCATTCTGGGCGCTGAGAGTTTCGGTTTCGGCACCGGCCCGATGATCGCGCTGGGGTGCAAATACCTGCGCATCTGCCATCTCAACAACTGTGCGACCGGTGTAGCCACCCAAAACAAGGTCTTGCGCCTCGACCACTTCAAGGGCAACGTTGAGAAGGTCATGAACTACTTCCGCTTTATCGCGATGGAAGTTCGTGAGCTGCTCGCGCAATTGGGTGTACGCTCAATCGATGAACTCATCAGCCGTACCGACCTCCTGAAGCAACGCAAACCGCAAACTGCAAAGCAGGCCAACCTCAATCTGGATGCACTGATTTCCGATGGCGGCCTGATTAGCGATGCCCCTGCATGCTGCGTATCACCGCACAACGCGCCCCATGACCAAGGCGAACTGGCGGAAGAAATTGTTCGGCAGATTCTGCCCGCAATTGAAGCCAAAACCGGTGGTGAGTTCAATTTCAACATCAAGAACATCAATCGCTCCATTGGTGCCCGCGTCTCCGGCGAAATTGCCAAACGCTACGGCAACCTTGGCATGGTGGATGCCCCGATCCATCTCAAATTCACCGGTATCGCCGGCCAGAGCTTTGGTGTGTGGAACGCTGGTGGTTTGCACCTGACGCTCGAAGGCGATGCCAACGATTACGTTGGTAAAGGCATGGCCAGTGGTGAGATCGTAATTTACCCACCCAAAAACAGCACATTTACCGCCTTCGAAACGCCCATTATCGGCAACACCTGCCTGTACGGCGCCACGGGTGGGCAACTCTACGCCGCGGGCCAGGCGGGTGAGCGCTTCGCTGTTCGCAATTCCGGCGCCGTTGCCGTCATCGAAGGTTGCGGAGACCACGGTTGCGAATACATGACCGGTGGCATCGTTACCATTCTCGGCCGCACCGGCGTTAATTTCGGCGCGGGCATGACCGGCGGTTTTGCCTATATCTTAGATGAGGAAAATGATTTCGTTGACCGCTACAACCATGAGCTGATCGACATCAATCGTCTGCAAGCGGCAGAACTGGAAAGTCATCGCCAGCACCTGCGCAGCACGCTAGAAACCCATCTGTCCAAAACCGGCAGCGCGCGGGCGGCAGAAATTCTGGAATACTTCGAACTATTCCTGCCGAAGTTCTGGCTCATCAAGCCCAAGGCAACCGACATTCACGATTTGATGGCTACGCTGGTTAACGCAGCGTAACCTCCTTCTCAGTGTGCACAAGATAAAGCCCCGACAATCTCGGGGCTTTTTTGTCCCCTATAGAAAGGACGGCCACGCATACCTTACTGGGCTAAAAATGCTGGGATTACCAAGTGCGTCCGACTTATTTCGATGCTGCCCATAAGCAGGCGCACTATTTCTCTCTCCTGCGTTTTCGACCAAAGCCAGTGCCTCCGGTCGTTTTCACCTATAATTGCGGCTGTTTTATCCGTTTCTAGCAAGCAGGAACCTATGACAACGACGCTGGTTATCGCCACGCACAATCTGGGCAAGTTACGTGAATTCGAAGCCATGCGAACAGCCATGATTCCGGATTTCCCGGCCTTGGCCGATATTGCGTTCGCTCCGCTCGGGGACTGGGGTGGCGAACCGCCAGAGGAAAATGGCGATACCTTTCTGGCAAATGCGCTGATCAAGGCGCGTGCGGCCACGGCGTTGACCGGATTACCCGTAATTGCCGATGATTCTGGTCTTGAGGTTACGGCTCTGGGTGGGGCACCCGGTATTTATTCGGCCCGTTATGCCGGCCCTGAAGCTGACGATGCCGCCAACAACACGCGGTTGCTGAACGAACTGGTGAAATATCCGCAAGCGGATCGAACCGCTCGCTTCGTGTGCGCGCTGGCCATGCTGCGCTCGGCCGAAGACGCGGCCCCGATGACAGCCGAGGGATTCTGGCCCGGTGAAATTCTGGATGCGCCCCGAGGAACGGAAGGATTTGGTTACGATCCGCTGTTTTATGTGCCCGAACACAACTGTGCGGCGGCCGAACTGTCGTCGGGAATCAAAAACCGTATCAGCCATCGCGCCCGTGCACTGACCGATCTCATGCGGCAACTGGGAAATACACGCTTCTAATGCAACTGCTGCAATTCACCGAAAATCCGCCGCTGGCGCTCTATGTCCACCTGCCCTGGTGCGTGGAAAAATGCCCTTACTGTGACTTCAATTCGCATGGACTCAAAGGGAACGCCGTACCGGAACGCGATTACATAGATGCCCTGTTGCGCGATTTGGAACGTGAGCTGCCGCTGATCTGGGGGCGTCCGATCGAAACCATGTTCATGGGCGGTGGAACGCCGAGTCTGTTCAGCCCGGAAGCGATTGATCGCTTGATGTCCGGCTTGCGTGCGCTGCTCGATTTGCGTTTTTGCCGTGAAATGACCATGGAAGTCAATCCGGGCACGGAGATGGCCGGGCATCTGGCCGATTACCGCGCCATTGGCATCACGCGCGTCTCCATCGGCGTTCAGAGTTTCAATGAACGGCACCTGAAAAAGCTGGGACGCATTCATGATGCCAAGGCCGCCTTCCGTGCCATCGAGGCCGCCCATGATGCCGGGTTCGACAGTTTCAATATCGATCTGATGCATGGCCTGCCGGAACAATCGGCCGAGGAAGCATTAGCGGATCTGCACACCGCCATCAGTTTGCAGCCGCCGCATCTGTCCTGGTACCAACTTACACTGGAACCGAACACGCCGTTCGCGGCCCACCCGCCCGTTCTCCCCGATGACGAGACCATGGATCGAATGCAGGCGCAGGGTTTGGCCGCCCTGCATGAGGCGGGGTTAGTTCAGTATGAAGTGTCCGCCTACGCACGCGACAACCATCAATGCCAGCACAACCGCAACTACTGGGAATTTGGCGATTATCTGGGCATCGGCGCGGGCGCGCACGGCAAGATCACGCTGGCCGCTGAAAACCGCATCGAGCGCCGGGAGCGTGTGCGCCATCCGAATGAATACCTGACCAAAGCAGGCACGGAGCAAGCCATCACCGCCCACAGCATTCCGGCCGATGAGCTGCCGTTTGAATTCATGCTCAATGCGCTGCGCCTGACCGATGGCTTTGATGTACCGCTGTTTGCGGCACGTACCGGCTTACCCATCAAGGTCATCAGCGATACGCTGCACCAACTCGAAAAAGAAGAGCTGATTAGCTGGGACATCACCCGCATCGCCCCGACGCCACGCGGCACACGCTATTTGAACGATGTGCTGCTGCGCTTCCTGCCTGACTGACCAATCTACGCTAAGACTTTATTCGGCCTTGGGTTTCTTCCTGGGGCGCTGCCAGCCGCTCTTCATCACCTGGCGGGATCGCGCCACGGCAAGATGGCCCGACGGCACATCCTGAGTGATGGTTGAACCCGCGCCGACGGTGGCCTCATCGCCCAAATGAACCGGGGCGACAAGCTGGCTACTGGAGCCGACGAATACATGATTCCCTATAACCGTTTGATGCTTATTGGCCCCATCGTAGTTACAGGTGATGGTGCCCGCGCCGATATTGCAGTCCGCACCCATCACGGTATCGCCGATATATGAGAGGTGGTTGACTTTGGAACCGGCTCCGATGCGGCTGGCTTTGACTTCAACGAAGTTACCGATCTTGCTGTGTTCCGCCAATTCGGCGCCGGGCCGAAGTCGTGCATAGGGGCCGACCTCAACGCCTTCACCCAGAGTCGCACCCTCCAGATGGCTGAAGGCACGAACACGTACCCCGTTGCCCAAGGTGACATTGCGCAATATGCAATTGGGTTCGATGACGACGTTGTCGCCCATGCGCACCTGCCCATCGAAGACGACATTGATATCGATCTGGCAGTCCATGCCACAGATGACTTCGCCACGGATATCAATCCGTGCAGGATCGACAATCGTCGTCCCCGACATGGCCAGTGCCTGCGCTTGACGAAGCTGCCAGGCGCGCTCCATTTGAGCCAGCGCCCAACGGTCATTCACGCCCGCGACCCGCAACGGATCGGGAGCAAGGTGGGTTGCGATGGATTTTCCCTCTTCTGCTGCCATTTGCACGATATCGGTCAGGTAGAGTTCGCCCTGAGCATTGTGTGGTTGAAGCTTCGGCAACCATGTGCGCAAGGCACCCAGGCTGGCGACCAGCATGCCGGTATTGATCTCGGTGATTTTCTTTTCGTCTGCACTGGCATCGCGTTCTTCACGGATGGCGATCATGCGATGTTCGTGATCACGGATAATCCGACCGTAGCCACCGGGATTATCCAGTTCTGTGGTCAGCACCGCGAGGTCAGCGGAGCGGGCGGAACTCAGAAGAGACGAAAGCACTTCGGCATCAAGCAAAGGGACATCACCGTACAACACCAAGACGCGATCTTCGGGCTGACCCTGAATATCCGCAACCGCATGGGCCACCGCATGCCCCGTGCCATGTTGTTCTGTCTGATCCACCCAGGAAACGTCCGGGCGCGAACAGTGCTGGCGAATCTGGTCTGCACCATAGCCGATCACAACACGCAATGACGCAGGTTTCAATGATTCGGCTACATCGAGCACACGATCCAGCATCGACCGGCCGGCCAACGGGTGCAGAACCTTGGGCTTGGCGGACCGCATACGTGTGCCCTTTCCAGCCGCCAGAACAACGATGTGCAGGGATTGGGTAGTCATAAACACCTCAACAAAGGGAAGCGAAAAAAAAAGGAGCCAAGACGAATGTCCGGGCTCCTTTATCAAATTGCGAATTATTTACGGGGCTTCCGCACGAGATTCACAATGAGCAATTGGTCGTTAGTGACGTCCGCTGCCCAAGCCTCGCATGGAACGCACCCATTTGAGTCGTTCCGATGCTTCGATCATGATCGACTGCGCAGACGTGAAGTCAAGTTGACCACGCTGCTCATAATCATGAATATACTCGGCTTCTTCCGCCAGCTTCGCCTCCAGCTCGGCCGCGTCGATACCGTGCGCATCGGCTTCCGTCAGTGCCCAGTCAGCAATGATGCTGACCACCATCGGCTGAACTTCGAGCACACCGAAGCCGACAAAATAACGCGCAATGCTGCCATCGGGTTGATGGACGCGAACCTCGCCAGGACGAAGAATGGACAACGTCTGTGTATGCAGGGGCGTAATACCCATTTCACCCGCCTCAGTCGGAATGGACACAAACGTGGCCTCGCCGCTGAAAATAGGCTTCTCCATACTCACGATGTCAACACGAATGGTCATAGCCATATCGTCTCCTCCAATTAAGCTTTGGCGGCGAGTTTCGCTGCTTTTTCAACCGCTTCGTCAATCGTGCCGACCATGTAGAATGCCTGCTCTGGCAGGTGATCGTACTCACCGGCCACGATACCTTGGAACGCACGGATGGTTTCTTTCAGTGAGACATACCGGCCCGGCGCGCCCGTGAATACCTCGGCTACGAAGAACGGCTGAGACATGAAACGCTGAATCTTACGCGCACGGGATACGGTGGCTTTATCGTCGTCAGACAATTCGTCCATACCGAGAATCGCAATGATGTCTTTCAGCTCTTTGTAGCGCTGCAGGGTCTTCTGAACAGAACGCGCAACGTTATAATGCATCTCACCAACCACTTGCGGGTCCAGCTGACGGCTGGTGGAATCCAGCGGGTCAATCGCAGGGTAAATACCCAGAGAAGCGATATCACGAGAGAGAACCACGGTTGCGTCCAAGTGAGCGAAGGTAGTCGCAGGGGATGGGTCGGTCAAGTCATCCGCAGGGACGTAAACGGCCTGTACGGAGGTGATTGAACCGGTCTTGGTGGACGTGATCCGCTCTTGCAGAACGCCCATCTCTTCGGCCAACGTCGGCTGATAACCTACCGCAGAAGGCATACGACCCAACAAAGCGGATACTTCGGTACCGGCCAGTGTGTAACGGTAGATGTTATCGATAAACATCAGTACGTCACGGCCTTCGTCACGGAAGAACTCGGCCATGGTCAGGCCGGTCAGAGCCACGCGCAGACGGTTTCCTGGCGGCTCGTTCATCTGGCCATACACCAGGGCCACCTTGTCCAGAACGCCGCCATCCTTCATCTCGTGGTAGAAGTCGTTGCCTTCACGCGTACGTTCACCCACACCCGCGAATACGGAATAACCACTGTGCTCGACGGCGATGTTACGGATCAATTCCATCATGTTGACGGTCTTGCCCACACCGGCACCACCGAACAGGCCCACTTTACCGCCCTTCGCGAAGGGGCAAAGCAAGTCAATGACCTTGATGCCGGTTTCCAGCAATTCAGTGCTGTTCGCCTGCTCATCAAAGGTGGGCGGCTTGCGGTGAATGGACCACTTCTCGTCACAGGCAACATCACCTGCGTTGTCGATTGGGTTACCCAGAACGTCCATGATCCGGCCCAGTGTGCCTTTGCCCACGGGAACCTGAATCGGTGCACCGGTGTTGATGGCGGTCATGCCGCGCTTCAAACCGTCTGATGAGCCCATGGCAATACCACGAACGACACCGTCGCCGATTTGCTGCTGCACTTCAACGATCAAACCGGTTTGTTCGATCTTGATGGCGTCATAGACCTTGGGAACCGCATCACGCGGAAACTCGACATCGATGACGGCACCGATGATTTCGACAATTTTTCCAGAACTCATGTCTGTACCCTCAAATATAAAAATGGCTTTCCGTTGCGCGGTTAAACGGCCGCAGCACCGGATACGATTTCCGAAATCTCTTGCGTGATCGCGGCTTGACGGGCCTTGTTGTAGACCAGCTTCAATGACTTGATCATATCGCCGGCGTTGTCCGTCGCGTTCTTCATAGCAATCCGACGCGCAGCCATTTCGCAGGCTACGTTCTCGATTGCACTGGCCACGATTTGCCCTGTGATATACCGCTTCAATACGGCAGCGAGAACGGCGTGGGAGTCTGGTTCATACAGATAATCCCAGTGGTGCTTGAGTTCAGGCGACTCTTGGTACACCAAGGGTGCGATCTGCTCAACCATCGGACGCTGCACCATCGAATTCACGAAGGAATTGCGCGCCAACTCGATCCGGTCAACCTGACCCTGCTCAAATGCCTCCATGGCAGTGTTGATGACACCGCGCATTTTGGCATAGCTGGGTTTGTCGCCCATGTGCACAACCGAAGCGCGGACATTGCCGCCGTAACGCTTGAAGAACGCTCGGCCTTTGGTGCCAACCGGAATGACATCCACTTCAATACCATTCTTCTGGTATTCGTTGATTTTCAGGAGCACCTGTTTGAGAAGGTTAACATTCAGACCACCACACAGACCGCGGTCGGTTGTGACAACAATCATCAGTACCCGCTTCACGTCGCGTTCGACCATTAGGGGATGGCGGTACTCAGGATGCGCGTTGGTGATGTGACCCACCACTTCAAGAAACTTCTCGGCATAAGGCCGGGTCGCTTCCATCGCTTCCTGAGCGCGCCGCATTTTGGATGCGGCGACCATTTCCATCGCCTTGGTGATCTTGCGCGTGTTCTGCACGCTCTTGATCTTGGTGCGAATCTCTTTGCCTACGGCCATGACATCGCCCCCTGATTAATAAACGCCCTTCGCCTTGAAGGTTTCGATCACTTGCTTCAATTGAGCCGCAATTTCATCACTGAAATTACCGTTGTCCCCAATTTTCTCGGCCAAATCTTTGGCATTGGTGGCCGCGTAGTCGTGCAGGGCAGTTTCGAAGTCGTTGATTTTATCGACCGGGATATCGTCCAGGTAACCTTCGTTCGCTGCAGTCAAAGACAGAGACATTTCAGTAACCGACAAAGGTTTGAACTGCTTCTGCTTCATCAACTCGGTTACGCGCTTGCCGCGTTCGAGCTGCTTGCGGGTAACTTCGTCGAGATCGGATGCAAACTGCGAGAACGCCGCCAACTCACGATACTGCGCCAAGTCGGTACGAATACCACCGGCCAATTTCTTGACAGCCTTGGTTTGCGCTGCACCACCAACCCGCGATACAGAAATACCTGGGTTGATTGCAGGACGAATGCCCGAGTTGAACAGATCGGTTTCCAGGAAGATCTGACCGTCGGTGATTGAGATCACGTTGGTCGGTACGAACGCGGACACGTCACCACCCTGGGTTTCGATGATCGGCAGCGCGGTCAATGAACCGGTTTGTCCAGTCACTTCACCTTTGGTGAACTCGGCAACGTAGTCGGCATTCACGCGGGATGCGCGCTCAAGCAGACGTGAGTGCAGATAGAACACGTCACCCGGATAGGCTTCACGACCTGGTGGACGACGCAGCAGCAGGGAAATCTGACGATAAGCCCATGCTTGCTTGGTCAGATCGTCATATACGATCAGTGAATCCATACCGCGATCGCGGAAGTATTCGCCCATGGTGCAACCGGCATAAGCAGCCAGATACTGCATGGCCGCAGGATCGGATGCTGTTGCCGCAACGACGATGGTGTATTCCAGCGCGCCGTATTCTTCGAGCTTGCGCACAACGTTCGCTATTGAAGAAGCTTTCTGGCCAATCGCCACGTAAACGCAGAATACGCCTTTGCCTTTCTGGTTGATGATGGCGTCGATCGCAACGGCAGTCTTACCGGTCTGGCGGTCGCCGATAATCAACTCGCGCTGGCCGCGACCGATGGGGACCATGGCGTCCAGCGCCTTGATACCGGTCAACAGCGGCTGGTCAACGCTTTGCCGCTCAATAACGCCCGGTGCGATTTTCTCGATGGGCGCGGTCATCTTCGCATTGATATCGCCTTTGCCATCGATGGGTTGGCCCAGGGTGTTCACCACACGGCCCAACAGCTCTTTACCTACCGGCACTTCGAGAATGCGTTGGGTGCATTTGACCTGATCACCTTCGCTCAACTGGTCGTAGCCACCCAGAACAATGGCACCAACTGAATCGCGCTCAAGGTTCATCGCAACGGCAAAGCCGCCGCCCGGCAACTCGATCATTTCACCGAGCATCACGTCGTTGAGGCCGTGAATTCGCAGGATACCGTCGCTGACAGAAACGATGGTGCCTACAGTTTGCGCATCCGCACTTTGATCAAAGTTCTCAATGCGTTGCTTAATCAGACTACTAATTTCAGAGGGATTGATCATATGATCTCCTTAGCGACTCAACTGAGTGGCAAGTTTTTGGATACCGCCGCGCATGGAACCGTCGATCACCAGATCACCCGCACGAATAATTGCACCCGCAATCAGCGAGTCGTCCGTTTCGGTAATCAGGTCAATCGTACGATTCAATCGCTTGTTGAGCGCCGATTTAATGTTGTTGATTTCGCTTTCGGTCAGGGGATAAGCAGATACGACGGTTGCCGTCATCCGCTGCTCGGCCTCGGCACGCAGCAGCTCAAACTGGGCCGCGATCTCCGGGAGGATAGCCAGCCGACCATTTTCGCCCAACAAACGCACGAGGTTGATGGCCTGCGGATCCAGCTCGCTGGAAACCACGGCCAGAAAACCCCGGGTGCGCTCTTCGGAAGGACGGGAAATGTCCGCAAGAAACCGCTCCATGTCCAAGTTTTGAGCGACTTGCGCCAAAAACGCGAGATTTTTGGACCAGGCTTCTGCTACCGCCGGTGTCGAGCAAAGCTCATGAATGGCCTTGGCATAGGATTGTGCTACTTGGATATTTTCGGACATACGATTACCTCTATATCCTTAAATGTGCGCAATCAGATCAGCCAGTGCCACTTCGTGATCCTTCTTCGTTACTTCACGCTTCAGAATGCGTTCTGCACCGGTAACTGCAATAGCAGATACCTGCGTGCGCAAGGTTTCTTTGGCGCGATTCACTTCGCGGTCGATTTCGGCCGAAGCCTGCGCCACGATGCGCTCAGCTTCTGCCTTCGCATTGACACGGGCATCTTCAAGAATCTGATTGGCGCGCGCGTTGGCCTGAGCCACGATATCGTTCGCTTTTTCTTTCGTTTCGCGCAGCATTTCCGCTGAACGTTCTTGCGCGAGCTTGAGCTCATGCTTGCCACGCTCGGAGGCGGAAAGACCGTCGGCAATTTTCTGGCGTCGCGCTTCCATCAATGCGGCAAGCGGCGTCCAGAGGTATTTGCTGACCAGCCAAACCAGCACCACGAAGGCGATAATTTGAGCAACCAGTGTGATATTAATGTTCACAGCATAACCTCGATTGTTGCAGTTTCATGGTTTGGACCATCAGCAGAACGGCCAGGGCAGGCCCCGGCCATATGGATCCGGCCCGGACGAATTACATTGCACCAATCGCGGATTTCAGCGCACCAACGAACGGGTTGGCGAACAGGAACCACATAGCGAAGGCCAAAATGATGAACGGGAAGGATTCCATCAGGCCCGCGAAGATGAACATGTTGGTCATCAATTGAGGACGCATTTCAGGCTGGCGTGCGATACCTTCCAGTGTTTTGGAGCAGATCAAGCCCCAGCCAATTGCAGAACCCAAACCGGCCGCAGCCAGAATCACACCAACGCCTACAGCTGTGTAGGCATAAATTGTCGCGAGCATTTCAGGGGTCATTTACATTCTCCTCAGTCGAACAGTTAAAAAACGAAACAAAAACAGAAACTAATTAATGCGAATCGGCGTCGATGTGCGCCATGCCCAGATACACGATGGTCAGCACCATGAAGATAAAGGCCTGCAACGTTATCACGAGGATGTGGAAGATCAACCACGCCAGATCAAGCACCACTTGGAGCGGGAACCAGATCAGCAGGCTGGCACTGATCGTGGCACCCATTGTCAGCAGGGCTATCAGCATGAACACCAACTCACCAGCAAACATGTTGCCGAACAGTCGCAGGCCCAGACTGATTGGCTTAGCCAGTTCTTCAATCAGCGTCATGACGATGTTGACCGGAATGAAAAACTTACCGAAAGGATGAAACAGGAACATTTTGATGTAGCCACCAAAACCTTTCACTTTCAGGTTGTAATAAACCGTAAGCATGAACACAACGAGCGCCATGGCCAGTGGTGTATTCAAGTCGGTAGTCGGCACGATCTTCAAATAAGGCACACCCAAACCATGAGCAATGGCGGGAATAAGATCGATCGGGATCAAATCCATAAAGTTCATCAGCCAGACCCAGATCAGGATGGTCAGTGCCAGTGGCGCGATCAATGCCGGCGCTTTGCCACCAAATGAATCTTTGACCTGATTATCCACGAATTCCAGAATGCCTTCGACAGCATTCTGGAAGCGCCCAGGCGTTTCGGTACGCAGATTCTGGCCAATTTTCATGGCAACGAACAGAATCAGACCACCTAACAGGGTACTGAAGATCAGGGTATCGATATTTAGTTGCCAGAACCCTTGACCCACCGATAAGTTGGTTAAGTGATGCTGGATATACTCAACCGAGCCGCCGCCGGTATTTTCTGTAGCCACACGAGTCTCCTCAATCCAAGTTTAAATCTTTTTTATATCAATCCGTTTTGCTCTTGGGTCTGCCCGAATCGCGCCCGCGCGAGGCCAATACACCCACGATCATCACAATGATAAAGCCCGCAACGGTATAGAGGGCCGACAACTTCAACCCGCCCAGCGCGATGCCAAATAATACGAGAACCAGAACAAACCGAACCACCGCACCGACATACATCACATTCATGCTGGTCTGCGGAGATTCAACCGCCAGCTCACTTGCCTTGCGCATGGTATACCCCAGCACAAGCATCAGGGTTACTGCTATCAACGAGCCACCGACCGCCCCATAAAACGAATCAAGCCCCGTATACAAAAAAGCTAGGCCCGCTGAAACTGCGCCCACAATAAGCTGGGCTATCAGCACCGTTCTACCCCGCCGGGCGATGCCGTCAGACATTACGGTCACGGGAACCTGCCTGCATGAGCCGATGCGCATTGCGCATACCGCCAATAAAACCCAGAAGGCCACCCAACAACATGGCAATAGGCGCCACGTCGAGCCAGCGATCCACCAGAAAGCCGAGCAGCAAGCCCGCGATAACGGTGGAAGCAAATACATTGCCGGCACCCACGTTCATCAGGCCACGCAGCCGAATGGCAAGGTAGCCTTCCTGCTTTGTGCTTTCGGGCTTAGCCCCTTGCTTTTGCTCGGCCATGACGTTTCCCTAGTTTCTGACGGCCAAAATTTGGTGGCTAGTGTACCGGCATATTCGAGCGCCAACAACAGTTGGCTTGGCTACCGGAATCGAGCCGGACAAAACTTCGCGTCGCCTTCCCCCTACTCCTGTATCAGTCGATTCAGAATCAGGTCCAATTGTCCGGGTTCGTCGAAGCGAAGTCTGAGTAGACCGCCACCACGTGAGTTCTGCACCAAATCAACCTGCACACCCAGTGAATCGGCTATCTGGCGCAGCAATAACGCCGTATCAGGATCGTCAGGCTTTGGTGCGGGTGGATTGAGGGTCGCCTCGTTCAATTTCCGCACCATGCCTTCAACCTGCCGGACCGTCAGCGCCTTGGCCACGATCTTTTCCGCCAGCAGGGGCTGTTGCGCCATCGGCAACCCGGCCAATGCCCTAGCGTGCCCGGCATCCAGTTGCTTGTTATGCAGAAGTTGCCTGACCGGATCGGCCAGATCGAGCAGGCGCAAGGCATTGGACACGACCGGACGCGAAATACCGAGAATATCGGCGACCTGCTGGTGCGTCATCTCAAATTCCTTGATCAGTCGCCGCATGGCTTCGGCCTGTTCGATGGGATCGAGATCTTCGCGTTGAAGGTTTTCTATCAGGGCGAGTGCGGCCGCCTGATGGTCGTCGATATCCCGAACAATAGCGGGGATTTGCTGCAATCCGGCCAATTGCGCGGCGCGCCAACGACGTTCGCCGGCGATCAGTTCATATTCACCGGAACGACGACGCAGTACCACGGGCGCAATGAGCCCTTGCGCCCGGATCGAATCGGCGAGACTGCGCAACGCATCCTCATCGAAATGCGTGCGCGGCTGAAACGGACTGGGGTGTATCAACTCAAGCGAAACGTCGCGCAGTTGCGCGCCGGGATCGTCCTTTGCTTCACTGGAACGCAGCAAAGCGTCCAGCCCTCTGCCCAATCCTTTCTTTTTGACTGTCATCTGATGCTATCCATTCTCGAATCCGTTGATATTGAGACTAGTGCCCGGCGCGCTGTTCGGCCCGTTCGGCCAATTCATGCGCTAAATCGGTGTACGCCTGGGCGCCCGCTGAGCCGCGGTCATAATACAAGGCGGGCAGGCCATGGCTGGGCGCCTCGGCCAATCGCACATTGCGCGGAATGAGCGTGCGAAACAGTTGATCACCAAAATGGGTTTGTAGCTGTTCGGAAACCTGTTGTGCCAATAGATTGCGGGCATCATACAACGTGCGCAGTACCCCAGCTATGCCCAAGGCTGGCTGCAATGCCACACGCACCTGCTCGATCGTCTCCAGCAATGAGCTCAAACCCTCCAGCGCAAAATATTCGCACTGGACCGGAATGAGCACGTCATCGGACGCCACAAGGGCATTGATCGTCAGGGTGTTGAGCGCAGGCGGGCAGTCGATCAGCACGAAATCGTAGTTTGTCAGCAGAGGAGCCAGTGCACGGCGAAGCTTCATTTCTCGACCGATCCGGCTGACGAGCTGGAATTCCGCACCGGCCAGTTCGATATTGGCCGGTAAAAGATCGAATCCCGCCGGTTCACTCCTGATAATGACATCACCAATGGAAGCTTCATCGAGCAACACATCCGTCATGGTTCGCGCAAGCGCAGACTTATCCTGCCCCACGCTGACGGTGGCATTGCCCTGCGGGTCCAAGTCGATCAGGAGCACGCGCTGCCCCATGGATTGCAGGGCGGCAGCCAGGTTAACCGCTGTGGTGGTCTTGCCCACGCCGCCTTTCTGATTGGTGATGGCGAGCGTCCAGCTCATAATTGCGCCTCTCGTTGATAGATCAGTAAATGACGCGCCGCATCCAGCGTGGGAACAGACAACGGAATGGTTTCCCGACAGATGAAACCATCCGGAACGGCTTGCTGCTCGCGCTCATCAAGACGCCCTTTCATCGCAAGCCACTCTCCTCCGGGGCGCACGAGATGGCCGGTCAGGCGCAGAAAATCTGCCGTGGATGCAAACGCACGCGATATGGCCTGATCGAATGATGAAGCGGGCACTTCTTCGACCCGTGAACGCAGCACGGTTACATTTTCGATCGCCAGTTCGCGCACGGCCGCTTCAGCGAATCGGGTCATTTTCAGGTTGGAATCGATAAGCGTCACGCCTAGCGTTTCATCGGCCAGCGCCAACAGGATACCCGGAATGCCGGGGCCGCTGCCGACATCGACCAAACGCCCCGCCGACTTCACCCAAGGGCGCACGGCCAACGCATCCAGTACATGACGCACGCGCATGTCCTCGAGATTGCGCACGGCTGTCAGGTTGTAGGTTCGATTCCACTTGGCCAGCAAATGGATATAGGCCGAAATACGCTGCGCACTGCGAGGGGCTATCTCCTGCCCCATCGTTTGCACGCCCTGCTCAATTTGCCCGGCATAGCGCACAACCATCTCGTTATCAGGCGACAATGTAATCAAGCCGATGCTGCCAGCAGACTTCGACGCTTGAGATGAACCTGCAACAAAGAGATGGCCGCCGGCGTGACGCCGGGAATGCGTCCCGCCTGACCCAAAGTACTCGGCCGCTGCGCTTCAAGCTTGCTGCGCACTTCGTTGGAAAGACCGTAAATCTGGTTATAGTCGAGATCGTCCGGCAAAACCTGCGTTTCCTGCTTCACGGAACGGCTGACCTCGTCTTTCTGACGATCAACGTAACCTGCATATTTTGCTTCGATTTCGATCTGCTCGGTCACCGCAGCGGGCAAGGGTGATTCTGGAGCCAGGCTGGGCACCTGGGCCAACTGCTGGTAATCCATTTCCGGACGACGCAACAGATCCAGCGCATTGACGCCTCGACTGATGACACCGGGCAAACGGGACACATCGGGGTGATCCGGATGCACCCAGAGCGCACCAAGACGCGCCTGCTCGCGCGCGATGGCTTCCATTTTTTCGTTGAACGCCCGCCAGCGCGCTTCATCCACCAGACCCAGCGCATGGCCGATCGGCGTCAGACGTTGATCGGCATTGTCTTCGCGCAGCATCAGGCGATATTCGGCCCGACTGGTGAACATGCGATAGGGCTCGAGCGTACCTTGCGTGATCAGATCATCGATCATCACACCGGCATACGCCTCGTCACGGCGAAGCGTCAACGGATCACGCCCCAACACCTGTGCCGCTGCATTGGCACCAGCCATCAAACCCTGAGCGCCGGCTTCTTCGTAACCGGTCGTGCCATTGATCTGCCCGGCAAAGAACAGCCCCTCGATGGCGCGAGTTTCCAGCGTGGGCTTCAGGCCGCGCGGGTCAAAAAAATCGTACTCGATGGCATAACCGGGGCGGGTGATGACCGCACGCTCGAAACCTCGGATCGAGCGCACATAGGCCAGCTGAATATCAAACGGCAGACTGGTTGAAATCCCGTTTGGATAGATTTCGTTCGTGGTCAGGCCTTCCGGCTCGACGAACACCTGATGGGAGTCCTTATCGGCAAAACGGTGGATTTTATCCTCGATAGATGGGCAGTAACGCGGCCCCACCCCTTCGATCACACCCGTGAACATGGGGGAGCGATCCAGGCCGCCGCGGATAATTTCGTGCGTCCGCTCGTTGGTATGGGTGATGTAACAATTGACCTGCTGCGGATGATCCTTGACCGACCCCATGAATGAGAATACCGGCTCCGGCGTATCGCCTGGCTGGATCTGCATGACAGACAAATCAATCGAACGGATGTCGATACGTGGCGGTGTACCGGTCTTGAGCCGACCGACACCCAGAGACAGCTCACGCAGGCGATCGGCCAGCCGCTGCGCTGGAGGATCACCGGCGCGACCACCCTGATAATTGCTCATGCCGATATGAATCTGTCCGGCCAGGAAGGTGCCCGCCGTCAGCACGACCGTCTTGCCGATAAATTCGATACCGGCCTGAGTTCGAATACCCGTTACCCGCTCGCCTTCGAGCAGCAGGTCATCGACTGCCTGCTGAAACAGCATGAGATTCGGTTGGTTTTCAAGCATCTGCCGGATGGCGGCCTTGTAGAGGATGCGGTCTGCCTGCGCACGGGTGGCGCGCACGGCGGGGCCTTTGCGGGCATTGAGGGTACGGAACTGAATCCCACCCCGGTCAGCCGCCAACGCCATCGCGCCGCCCAAGGCGTCGATTTCCCGCACCAGATGGCCCTTGCCGATACCCCCGATGGCCGGATTGCAGCTCATTTGCCCGAGCGTTTCGATATTGTGGCTGACGAGCAGCGTATTCGCGCCCATGCGGGCAGCCGCCAGCGCGGCCTCGGTCCCGGCATGGCCACCACCAACAACAATCACATCAAAAACGTCGGGATATCGCACGATGCTCTCCGGAAAAACGAGCAGGAATCAAACATTGCTTGCCGATCAGTCAAATCGGGCTGGCAGAATTTTACGCGCAAGCGGGGCCAAAATCGAGCAAAACCCTATAATTCAAAAAAATAATTGTGAAAAAACAGCCTGATAGAGGCCGCAGACACAGATCCACCATCACCCCGAATCATACGACCAACCTTCGGGCAGACCTTTTCGGCAAGCCCCATAGCTACCACTTCGGCCGGGCACTTTAATGACCACTCACTTTCGTGCAGAATGATCGACCCGTCGGCAAACCGTCAGCCGACGTCCTCGCTAGTAGCAACAGCCCGAATGATCTACCCCGCCGAACCAGCGGATTTACGCCAGATTCGTACGAATAGCAAAACACCATCAATCACTTCAAACATACAGGTAAGAATGAACACACTGACCGAATCTCGAATTTTTTCTACGCTTGTCGCCTTCGGCGCGGCTTTAATCACGGCCCTGGCCATAACCCAAATCCAATCCGCCCAACTTATTGAATCCAATCTGCTGCGCTTTGTCGCAACCGCCGCCATTATCTTCATCGTTATTCTTCTGACTGGCCTGCTGCCACGCAAATCCGTTTCCGGCGCAGAAAGACTCGCCGAAGCGGAACCCGTGCGCGAAGTCGGGCACGTCAAATGGTTCAACACCGACAAGGGCTTCGGCTTTATCGTGCGTGAAAACGGTGAAGATCTGTTCGTCCACTTCCGCGCGGTCGGTGATGGCTCGACCCTGCGACTCGTCGAAGGCCAGAAAGTCGAATACCACATCGGTCAAGGTCGCAAAGGGCCCCAAGCCGAACAGGTCGTGGTTCTGGATTGAGACACGTCAAATAGCGGCGCAACAGGCGGGAATATGCGCCCGGATCATTTCGCAGAGCAAATCTACCGCCGCACCGCGTGCAAAACGGTTACGGCTGGCCACTGCCACGTCCCGATAAGGCACGGGCTCGGTGAACTCGAGATAGCGGATCAAATCGCCCGCATTTCCGCCTTGCGAGATATTGGATGAACACGGCAGGACGGTAATTCCTGCACCGGAAGCGACCATCATGCGCATGGTTTCCAAGGAGCCGCCCTCCAGTGTTTTCTGCAAACGCCCAGTATTGGCTGGCTGCGAGCATTCCGGGCACATACTTAACACCTGCTCCCGGAAACAGTGCCCCTGCCCCAGCAGCAACAGATCCTGCTCTGCCAGAGTTTCTGCCGAAACTTTGAGGGCCGAGGACAAAGGATGATCGCTTGGCACAGCCACGGTGAACGGTTCACGGTACACCGGACGCACATCCAGCTT
The DNA here is from genome assembly GCA_021795795.1 of Pseudomonadota bacterium. The sequence goes on from JAJYPA010000024.1 coordinate 21,342, forward strand.
CGATGCCAGGAAAGGCAACGACAACACCACGGCATCCAGCGTCCCCTGTTGCAACTGATAGACAAGATCATGGGTAAACCCTTCGACGATCTCGATCGGCATGCGGGGTGCACGTTTATGCAATGCCGGAATCAATGAAGGCAACAGATACGGCCCGATCGTGTAAATCAGTCCGATTCTAAAGGTGCCGACCAGTGGATCCTTGGCGGCATCGGCAATCGCCTGAAGCTGCTCAACCTCCTGGAGTATTCGCGTGGCCTGCTCGATGATGGCTTCGCCGCGCGAAGTAATGCGTAATTCCGTGCGACTTGCGCGCTCGAAAATCTGTACAGCCAACGCTTCCTCAATGCGCTTTACGCCGACGCTTAGGGTGGGCTGACTCACAAAACACGCAGCAGCAGCCCGGCCGAAATGGCGTTCTCGCGCCACAGCCACCACGTATCTCAGTTCGGTTAAAGTCATGCGCGTTATCTCAGGTGCGGGAAAATGATGAAAAACATCGGAAGAAATCGCAGTTAAAACTTGCAAAGCAACTTCGCCCCATGAACAATTATCGTTCATGGCGCATCCATGATCTATATTCGTGGGCAATCATTGACACCAAGGAGTATCACCGTGAGCGACAAAATCGCCTATGTTAACGACAGTAATTTTGACCAAGAAGTCCTGAAAAGTGACCTGCCCGTACTGGTAGATTACTGGGCGGAATGGTGCGGCCCCTGCCGGATGATCGCCCCTATCCTCGATGAAGTAGCTGAGCAATACAAAGGCAAGATCAAGGTTGCCAAGCTCAACATCGATGAGAATCCGGAAACACCCCGCCAGCACGCTATCCGCGGCATCCCGACGCTCATGCTGTTCAAAAACGGCAAGGTGGAAGGCACCAAAGTCGGCGCTGTTTCCAAATCCCAGCTCACTGCGTTCATCGACGGTGCCCTTTAAAATCCAGGTGATTTGAACCGGTTTCTGCCCCGCCTGTTGGCAGGGAACAGAAACTGTGCCAGAATTAGGTCCACCTTTTCCCAGGTTGCGATTCGATTCGCGTTCCGTCGGCGGCTCCGCCAAATAAAACTCTTTCCCCCCACTCAAGCTATCCCAAGCTTCCATTCATAGCTGAATCAATCCAAACCGATGAATCTCACCGAACTCAAAGCAAAACCCGTTGCCGATCTTCTGGCCATGGCAGAATCCATGGGCATTGAAAACATTGCCCGCACCCGTAAACACGACGTAATCTTTGCATTGCTCAAAGCCCACGCCAAAACGGGCGAATCTATCTTCGGCGATGGGGTACTTGAAATTCTGCCCGATGGCTTCGGATTCCTGCGTGGGGCCGACAGTTCCTATCTGGCCGGGCCTGCGGACGTGTATGTCTCGCCCTCGCAAATTCGGCGATTCAACCTGCAAACCGGCGACACCATTGCCGGTACCGTACGGTCACCGAAAGACGGCGAGCGGTATTTCGCGCTGTTGAAGATCGACACCATCAATTTCGAAGCACCCAATATGGCCAAGGGCAAGGTGCTGTTCGAAAACCTGACGCCACTGCACGCCAACCAGCGTATGCGGATGGAGCGCGGTAACGGTTCGACCGAAGACTTGACAGCGCGGATCATTGATATCGTCTCCCCAGTGGGTAAAGGTCAGCGCGGTCTGATCGTCGCACCACCAAAAGCGGGTAAAACGATGCTGCTGCAGAACATTGCCCAGAGCATCAGCGCCAATCATCCCGAGTGCGATCTGATCGTACTGCTGATCGACGAGCGACCGGAAGAAGTCACCGAAATGCAGCGCACCGTGCGCGGCGAAGTCGTGGCGTCCACCTTCGACGAGCCCGCCACCCGCCATGTCCAGGTTGCGGAAATGGTCATCGAAAAGGCCAAGCGACTGGTCGAGCACAAGCGCGATGTGATCATTCTGCTCGACTCCATCACCCGTCTGGCGCGCGCCTACAACACCGTTGTCCCTTCATCGGGCAAAGTGCTCACCGGCGGTGTGGATGCCAACGCCCTGCATCGCCCCAAACGCTTTTTCGGTGCGGCACGAAATATCGAAGAAGGCGGCTCGCTGACCATTCTGGCCACGGCGCTGATCGATACCGGCTCGAAGATGGATGAAGTCATCTATGAAGAATTCAAAGGCACCGGCAACATGGAGCTGCACCTCGATCGCCGGATAGCCGAGAAGCGCGTGTACCCTGCAATCAATATCAACCGTTCGGGCACACGCCGCGAAGAGTTGCTGACGGATGCGGAAGAACTCCAGAAAATGTGGATTCTGCGCAAATTCCTGCATCCGATGAGCGAACTCGAATCCATGGAGTTCCTGCTGGACAAACTCCTGAAAACGAAGACCAACAACGAGTTCTACGATTCCATGCGCCGCGGCTAACTCCCGCCAACGGCAAAAAACCCCGCCATGCGCTGGGTTTTTTATGGCCTGTATCCGCTGCGTTATTGCGCCGGAATCAAGGTGATCCCTTTGGGCAGCGCGGTTTGGTTTGCTTCGATATACGCGTTCAAACCGTCACGCTCGGCATCACAGGCAGGCAAGGCGATTATCTGATCGGCCAAGTTACTGAAACTCACCTGGATATCGCCGTGGAAAAACCATCCACCCACACCTTGGGCATGGGTTTTTATCAGCTCATAAGCGCAGGCGGATTTTGCGATTTTATCAATCACGACCGTGGTGCCATTGACCGAAATCGTTGTGGTGTAGGTATGCCCTTGATCCATATACGCATCCATCAGGAACAGTCTGTCCCAGGCGCGCGGGTTTTGTCCGCTCAAAATCGCATTTTCCATAAATTCGATATGGCTTTTGAGATTATTGGCTTGTTCGGTGGTTTGCGTGGAAATTGCCCAACGAACGCTCATGTTCGCATCATCAAAGCTGGCCGCCGGTGAGTGCGAGGTACCCGTTTCGCTATACGCTGCGTAATTGGTCGCAAGATAGGAAATGTACGATTCAGTCGGTGCTTTTGCCGCCGTTACGCCCGCAGTAGTTTGACCCGGCTGGGCTGCAGCGGTCGTCGGTGTTGACCCGCCGCCGCAGGCGGTCAAAGTGGCTGCGGAAAAAATAAGGGCAATGAGCGGAGCACGATACGATTTGTTCACGGTTAATTTCTCTGGTTGATGACTAGGATTGATGCTTGATCAACCCAGCTAATATCAACCGAAGGTGTGTCGCGCTGCTTTCTTACTTGTTACGGTTTGTAACCTGCGTTTCACGCCGAACGGCCCGCCAGCCAATATCGTCGCGATAGAATCCACCATCAAAGTCAATCGCCTTGACGCCCGCATAGGCAGCCGCTTGGGCTGCGCGCACCGTGTCGCCCAGAGCCGTGACACACAGCACGCGCCCTCCGGCGGTCACCACGTCTTGGCCCTCGGCACGCGTACCGGCCTGGAATACCTTCACGTTGCCCGGTACGGCATTCAACCCTCGGATTACATCGCCGGTTCGCACGTCAGAGGGATAGCCGTGAGCCGCCATGACCACGCCAATCGCCGTTTGCTGATTCCACTTACACTGCACTTTATCCAGGGAACCTTCGATACCCGCTTCCAGCAGATCAAAGAGATCGCTATCGAGACGCAGCATGATGGGCTGGGTTTCGGGATCACCAAAGCGACAATTGAACTCCAGCACACTGAGCCGAGCCTCGTCATCGATCATGAGGCCGGCGTAAAGGAACCCGGTATAGGGAATGCCATCGAGCGCCATGCCCTTGACCGTCGGCTCAATGATCGTTTCCATCACCACTTCGGCGATTTGCGGGGTGACGACCGGCGCGGGTGAGTATGCCCCCATGCCACCGGTATTCGGGCCGGTGTCGCCCCGGTCGCGCGCCTTGTGATCCTGACTGGTTGCCATCGGCAGGATATTGCCACCATCGACCATCACAATGAAACTTGCTTCCTCGCCGCTCAGAAAAGCCTCGACCACCACACGGGAGCCGGCCGAACCGAATTGACCGCCCAGCATATCTTTGATGGCCGCTTCAGCTTGGGCCACCGTCTGGGCGACAATCACACCCTTGCCCGCCGCCAAACCATCGGCCTTGACCACAATAGGTGCGCCATGTTCGCGCACATAGTCAATGGCCGGTGCTGCCTCGGTAAACACGCGATAGGCGGCTGTAGGGATACGATGGCGAGCCAGAAAATCCTTGCTGAATGCCTTTGATCCTTCGAGCTGAGCCGCTTGTTTGGATGGCCCGAAAATCGGCAGACCGGCATCACGGAAGCTGTCGACAATGCCCAGAACCAAGGGCGCTTCCGGTCCAACCACGGTCAGAGCAATCTTCTCGCGCCCTGCAAAAGCGAGCAGTTCGGCAATGTCAGTAGCCGCAATCGAGACGTTTTCACACTTGTCCTCGGCCGCTGTTCCGGGATTACCCGGTGCAACAAATACCTTGGACACCCGCGGCGACTGCGCCAGCTTCCACGCCAGTGCATGTTCCCGACCGCCACCGCCAATAACTAAAACTTTCATATGTGCCTCAATTCGAATCCTAAGGAAGCTCTGAATAATTCCATCCTGGAATTTTCAGAGGGTGAAAATCAAAAAATGTGATTTTTTATTATCTTTACAAACAATAACTTATCCGATCATTCATGGCGACACATCCCTGTACGGCATGGTATCTCCGTTTAAATCAGCGGTGCATAAAATAAAATTCATAGGAGAGATCAACGGTTCGTTTTTATGCCTATGCTGTAATGCGATCAAACCCCATGAGGCGAGGTAGGAACCCAAGCCTGCTCATAATCGGCGATCAAATTGAATCCAACCGGCAGGCTACCGGATTCGATCCATTCGTACAGATCATTTGCGACAGGGGTTTGGCAGGAGGATTCGGCGCCCGGCGATGTACTGCAACTGCTGCACCCGGTGCCACAACTGGTCGTCGGGGGGGCGGCAATCTTGCGGATGTGATGCCGTTGTTGCCAAAAATCCAGTATGGCCAACACGGCTTCGGGCGGCGCGTCGAAGCGGTTGATGATGTCGCTCAAGGGTGCCGTGCCCCGTTGCTTCATATAGCGCTTAACATTGCTCGGTGTAAGGACTCTGTCTACAGTGTCGGCGGCTTCATCGATTGTGTTCATGACGGGATCACCTCGTGATTACCTTCAGGCGCTGGCCGATCTTCGCGCCTGTTGCTGCCCATTGCGCTTGAGGGCGACGATCACGGCGATCAGCGCCGCCAGTATCGCGACCAACCACACCAGCGATTGCTTGGGGTGCGCGCTGAAATTGGCGAACTGATAGAACAGTACCGCTAAACCATAGGCCAAACCAATACCCCAGGCAATCGCAAACAGTGTCCATGCGCGGCTCTGGGTCTCGCGGTAGATGGCTGCCATCGTGTTCACACAGGGAATATAGAGCAGAATAAAAATCAGGTAGGCAATCGCCGCCGAGGTGGTAAACAAGCTGCCCATGCGCGATAGCGTGGTGGCGTCCAGATCTTGCTGTGCGGCTGCTTGCTGCAAGTTGCTTTGCTGGGCCTGTTCGACCTGGCCAAATCCCAGCGGGTCAAAAAAGCCTTTGGCAAACGCCTTGGCGTTATCGGGGATCGTTTGCACCGCAGCGGCCAAACTACCCCAGAAATCGAAGGTTTGGGGCTTGGGTGTACTGGCCGCGGCCTTGGCGGCATCACCGGCATCCATCCGGGTATACACGCCGTTGAGCGTACCCATCACGATTTCCTTGACGACCACACCGGAGAGCAGGCCCACCGCGGCCGGCCAGTTTTCATCGGTAATGCCCATCGGATGAAACACGGGGGTGATCGTTTTGCCGATGCTGCCCAGAATCGAATCGCCTACCTCGCCCTCGCCAAGCGGTTTCCCGCTCGGGCTGAAGCTCGACAGCAAGGTCACGATGACGGACGCCACGATGATCACCTTGCCGACGCGCAAAATGAAGACCGACAAACGCTCCCAGGTAGTCAGCAACAGGCCGCGCAATGTCGGCACGTGATAGGTAGGCAACTCCATGATAAACGGGGTCGCTTCGCCGCGCAGGGCGGTTTTTTTCAGCAGCAGCGCGGTGAGAATTGCCAGCACGATACCAAGCACATATAACCCGAACACGACTTGCCCGCCGTTTTCGCGGAAGAACACGGCTACGAAGGCCATGTAGATCACCAGGCGCGCACTGCACGACATGAACGGCTGCATGAGCGCGGAGATCAGGCGTTCACGCGGGTCTTCCAGCGTGCGCGTCGCCATCACGGCAGGCACGTTGCAGCCAAAGCCGACGATCATCGGCACGAAGGCTTTGCCCGGCAGGCCGATCTTGCGCATGAAGCGGTCCATCACGAAGGCCGCCCGCGCCATATAACCGGAATCTTCCAGCAAGGAGAGAAACAGGAACGTCATCCCGATCGGCGCGATGAACGTGGATACCAACTGAATTGCGCCCCCGACCGATGTCGCGAGGAACGTGATGAGCCAATCGGGCGCATGCACCAGATGCAGCACATGGGCAAAACCGCTGACGAAAATCGTGTGCGTGGCCTGATCGAAGAAATCGAGAAAGATGCTGCCGCCGTTGAAGCTCATCACGAACAGCAGATACATCATCAACAGAAATATCGGGATACCGAGGAATCGGTTCAGCACGATGGCATCAATGCGATCGGTGAGCGAGCGGCGCAACTGCCCGCGCTGCGTCACACAGGCGTGCGTCACCTGGTGAATGAAGGTGTACCGTGCATCGGCGATGAACACGTCGGCTTCTTCATCCAGATGGGCACGAATCATTTCCTGAGCCGCCTCGACCTCGGTACGCAGGCTTTCGTCGATGGTCGCGAGGGTGAGCCGGTCGCTTTCCAGTAATTTGACACCCATCCAGCGCGGATCAATGTTCTGCGCGGCAGCCACCGGTTCGATCTTGGGTTTAAGGTCGTGCAGCGCGGTTTCGATCAGCGGCGGATATTCGATCTTGATGCCCGGCTCATCGGAACGGGCCGCACGCTCGATCAGGCGACGCTTGAGTTCATCCAAACCTTGTTTTTTGGCTGCCGTAATTGGCACTACCGGGCAACCAATGCGCTTTTCCAGCGCTGCAAAATCAATATGAATACCGGCTTCCTCGGCCAGATCGAGCATATTCACCGCCAGGATCAGCGGTACGCGCATTTCCAGCAATTGCGTAGTGAGGTAGAGGTTTCGCTCCAGGTTGCTGGCATCGAGAATATTGATGATGACATCGGCCTCGCCGGAGAGGGCATATTCGCGGGCAATGGCTTCATCCAGAGAAGTGCTGGAAGCGGCGTCCAGCGAATAGGTGCCCGGCAAATCGACCAACTCGACCCGATCGGCCCCGACATCGAACGTACCGATCTTGCGATCGACCGTCACGCCCGGCCAGTTCCCGACCTTCTGCCGCAAACCCGTCAGGGCGTTGAACAGTGTCGTTTTACCGCAGTTGGGATTGCCGATCAGACCGACGGTGAAAGTCGCCATATGTACTCACAAAGATGTCGGCGCGAAACGCGCCCTTAATGTCTGGAAGAAAATAAACCGGAGCGCAAACCCGAAAGTGAACGTCAGGACGCGTCGGCACGCTCGATTCGCAGCAATCGGGCCTCGTCCTTACGCAGCGTCAGCGCAGAGTTGCGTACCTTGAGCTGAATAGGATCACCCAAAGGGGCCAAGCGCGTAACAGTAAAACGGGTTCCGGGCGTTAAACCCATTGCCATCAGGCGGCGGCGGTAATCGGCATTGCCAGGCGCAAACCCTTTAACCATGCCACCATCGCCGGGCTTGAAATCGAGCAGCGTAACCGTCGGCTCCTCAATCATGACTGCGCCGTAACCAGTATCTTGTGCACCATGCCTGTGCCCAGTGCAATACGCGAACTGCCGATCCGCACGATCAGCGCGCCGCCTTCACGTTGTAGGATTTCCAGTTCACTACCGGCATGAATACCCATGCCTTCCAGACGCTTGGCCAGTGCCGGATGCTCGCCCGTCAAACCCACCACGCGCACACGTGAACCGCGCGCCGCCAAACCAATGCCGAAACTGGCCGCTGGCGCAGGGCTATGCTTTGAGGACGTGTGAGGCATCTCTGGAATATTGCTCCGGGAAGACAACTGAGCGAGGGTCAACATGTTTAATTACCTCATTATACCGGGGGTTAGGAACAAACCTAATTAAGCGATTTTTAATACTTAACCAAACTGTAGCATGCAAAACCAAATGAGAACAATAGTCATTTACGTAATGTGCCGAAAAAATCATTCAGCTCCAGCCCTCCATAGCATCAACGACACTCCATAGCCTCTGCGGCACGCCCTGCATCTATACACCGGGCGATGGGCTACACAAGTATTCAACAAACTGTTATGTTCTGCGGACTGATGTCGCCTCGAAAAACCCCCATGAAGGGGTTAAAAAAAACCCGACATTGTTCCGCAATGACCCGCTGCACGATACATAAAACATGACCCGCCCGATCCATCTTCCCTTCACACTGGCCGACATCACCGACTATTTTGGCGCGCATGAAATAAAAAAAGCCCAGCCTTACATCCGTAATGCCGTTCGGCTACTGCACGTGGAAAATAGCTATATCAACGCAGAAGTGCAGGGCACAGCCAGAACCCCATATGATGTTCATATCAATTTTTATCATGATACGGGCGACAAGGTGTTCTTCGACGCGGAATGCAGTTGTCCTGTCGGCTACCAATGCAAGCACGCCGCCGCTACGCTCATCGCCGCGTTGAATTATCGGCACGCTATTCCGGGCTTGTCCCAGGAAACGCTGGCATGGCTGGATCAATGGCAGCAAAGCACGACCAATGCGGCCAAAGCCATGAAGGAAATGCTGGTTTACCTGCTTAAACCACCCTCTGGCAGAGAACTGCTTCCAAAGGTATATCTGTACAAAGTGCGGGTGGGCAAGGATGGGATAATTTTGGAGTCCGCGAAGAACTGGTACAACATTGATGGTGCGCTGCGCAAACCACCTCTTTTCATCCAGCAAGTCGACCGCTCTATTCTTCACCTCATCAACCACCAGCCCTTCGGTTTTGGCTACAACGGCTTCTCGCTGGAAAACGACCTGGGCGAGATGGCGCTCGATTTGATGTGCGACACCGGGCGGCTGTATATCGAGGAAAGCCATACGCCACTAAAACGTGGAGCAGATCGTGCAGGACGCCTGCAATGGCGCCGGGAGGGAAGCACCCTGCGCCCTGAACTCTTGGTCGAACCCGCAGCAAAACTGTTCACGCTATCGGCATTCTGGTATCTGGATGCGCGCACCGGCGAGCTGGGGCGTGTGAACGCGACCGAAGATCCAAGCCGGATCAAGCGCTTGCTCAGCATACCGCCGGTCACCGAACAGGCGTTGCCCTTGGTCGCCAAAGTGTTGGCCGAATCGGCGCCGGACCTAGCTCCACCCATCCAAAGCGAAGCCGCCGCCATCGACATCGCCCCCACGCCCGTTCTCGGTCTGCACACACTGGCAGTTCGACGTATCAACCCATACCGCAGCTATGGCGGTGTGCTCAATGGATTTGATGTGGCTGAATTTGCGTTCGACTACGACGGGATGAGGGTCGGCCCCGATGATCGCACAGGGTTGAGTCAGAACGCCGAGGGGCAGTGGATCTACATCAAACGTCAAGCAGACGAAGAAGCACGCTGGACGCGCCAGCTACGCAAATACGGCCTCATCCGCATCCCCGCCAGTGTTCTTGATGACGCGCGCGTGTTGTATGGCCTGGAAAACGAGGCGGCATGGGTTGAATTTATGATCGAAACGCTGCCAAAACTGCGCGCTGCGGGTTGGCTAGTGGAAATCCCCGACGACTTTCGCCATTTATGGCATGAGCCGGAAGGCTGGGATGCCACCGTCAACGAAGACGGTTCCGGCTGGTTCGACCTTGATCTTGGCGTGCTGATCGACGGCCAGCGGCTTGCACTCACACCCATGCTCAGTGAATTGTTCGCGCGCGAACCGCGCTGGCTGGACAGCAGCTTTATCGACGAACAGGCCGATGATGCCAGCGTGATTCTGCGCAGTCATGAGAACCTGCGCATCCGAGTTGAAGCAGGGCGAATCAAAACCATCGTACGCCAGCTCATCGACCTGTTCGACCGGCCGCAGGGCGAGGGACTGCGCCTGCACACGCTCGATGCCACCCGGCTGGCGGCGCTGCCCGAGGACATGCGACCGAATGGGTCAATACACGCACTGGAAGTGGCCCGGCGCATCCAAAGCGCAGGCGTGCCCGTAGCCGTCGAGCCACCCGAAGGGCTTGGTCTTGAATTGCGCGGCTACCAGCGCGAAGGACTCGGCTGGTTGAGCCACCTGCGCACGCTGGGTGTTGGCGGCATTCTTGCCGATGACATGGGCCTGGGGAAAACCGCGCAAACCCTCGCCTTCCTGCTGCGCGAAAAACAACAGGGTCGACTGACGCATCCGGCGCTCATCGTGCTGCCCACCTCGCTCCTGTTCAACTGGCGGCACGAAGCCGAACACATCACACCGGCACTGCGCGTACTCACCCTGCATGGCGCCAACCGCAGCACACTGTTCGATCAAATCGACACACACGACATCGTGCTGAGCACCTATCCCTTGGTGTGGCGAGACATCGAAGTACTGGAACAACACACCTGGAGCCAGCTCATTCTCGATGAAGCGCAGACAGTCAAAAACGCGTCCAGTCAGGCGGCTCAGGCCATACGGCGCATCAAAAGCGAACACCGCCTCAGCCTGACCGGCACACCGATGGAAAACCATCTGGGCGAATTATGGTCACAGTTCGATTTTCTGCTGCCCGGCTTTCTCGGCGATAAAACCGCGTTCACCCGCGCGTTTCGCACACCCATCGAAAAGCATGGCGATACCATCCGCCGCGACCTGCTCGCCCGCCGCCTGCGCCCTTTTCTGTTGCGGCGACGCAAAGAAGATGTCGCGGCAGAACTCCCGCCTAAAACCAGCATTATCCGCAGCGTGTCACTCGAAGGCGCGCAGCGCGACCTGTATGAAACCGTCCGCTCGGCCATGGATGAAAAGGTGCGCCAATCCATCGACAGCATGGGACTGGCGCGCAGCCACATCGTCATCCTCGATGCCCTGCTCAAGCTGCGCCAAGTCTGTTGCGACCCACGCCTGCTGCCCAGTCGCCAGACGGGCAAGAGCGGCAAGCACGCAGCGCAAAGCGCCAAACTCGACCTGTTGCTCACCATGCTGCCGGAACTGGTCGACGAAGGGCGCCGCATCCTCGTGTTCTCGCAATTCACATCCATGCTGGCACTCATCAGCGAAGCGCTGACCAAAGCCAAACTCGCCCACACCATTCTCACCGGCGAAACCCGTGATCGCGAAACCGTCGTGCGCCAGTTTCAGAACGGTGACATACCCATCTTCCTCATCAGCCTCAAGGCCGGCGGCGTCGGCCTCAACCTTACCGCCGCCGACACCGTCATCCACTACGATCCGTGGTGGAACCCCGCCGTGGAAGATCAAGCCACCGACCGCGCGCACCGCATAGGCCAGACCCGGCAGGTATTCGTCTACAAACTGGTGGCCGAAGGCAGCATTGAAGAGAAAATCCTCGCCCTTCAGGACAAAAAAGCCAAACTCGCCGAAGGCGTACTGAGCGGCGACGGCTCCGCACTAACCAAGTTCAGCGAAGCCGACATACAAGCATTAATGGCACCACTACCCAGCGACTGAAGGGGCGAGCAATACCAAAACCGTACGCAGACCACCTCTGAAAACGGCATCTCAAACCCACCTTGCGCAAAGGCACCGCCTCACCCCCTTTTCGCAAATGCATCGCTTTACCCGCCCCCTTTAGCAAAGGGGGCGGGGGGATTTGCCGCACCCTGTCCAAACCACCAAATCCCCCTCGATCCCCCTTTTACAAAGGGGGAAGCGCAAGATTCCAGCGTTTCAACCCCCTTTCACAAAGGCACCACCTCACCCCCCCTTTAACGCGAAGCTGGCGTAGCCAGCAAAGGGGGGCAGGGGGGATTTGTCACACCGTATCCAAACCACCAAATCCCCCTCAATCCCACTTTTACAAAGGGGGAAGCGCAAGATTCCAGCGTTTCACTCCCCCCTTTCACAAAGGCACCACCTCACCCCCCTTTTAGCAAAGGGGGGCAGGGGGGATTTGCCGAGACAAGCCCGCAGAAATACTATATTCGTACTTCCCTTGAAAACGTTTTCACTGTCTGCGCCCGACTCCGTGGCTCACATAACCCAAGCCCGAATGCCCCGATCCTTCCTCAAGCCGCGTTGTCCCTTCGGCCAGTAGCCACCATTCAATGGCGCTAAAATCATCAGCCAAATCGCTCATCGTGGTTAGCATCTCAACAGCTTTAGGCCCGCCGCTGGTGTAACCGTTCAACTGATTCGGGTGAAACTGCTCAATAATCAACCAACCGCCGGGAACCAACGCCGCCTGCATTCGCTCATGGGCTACCTTCCGTTCATCGGGCGAAAAATGCAGAAACACAGAAACTACCGCATCAAACGTGGCGACCGGCCAATCCCATGTCAACAAATCAGCACATAGCGTAGTGAGTGACACACCCCGATCAGACGCCAGGGCAGCGGATTTTTCGCACCCCACGCGGGAAGCGTCCACCGTCGTTACAGTAAAGCCCTGCTCCGCCAGCCACACGCCGTTGCGCCCCTCGCCATCGCCCACCACCAGCACCCGCGCACCGGGCGACAGGCGAAACACCTGCGAACGCAAAAAGTCATTCGGTTGCTCACCGTAAAAATAATCATCACGCGCGTATTTTTGATTCCAGAATTCAGACATGGGTTTATCTCGGGTAAAACAGGCCCTCAATAATAGAACACCCGCTCAGAAATCGAGCGGGCTGACCACCCCGCGCCCGCCTTTATTAAGCACATGCGTATAAATCATCGTCGTCGCCACATCCTTATGGCCGAGCAGCGCCTGAATCGTTCGAATATCCTGCCCACGCTCCAACAAATGCGTGGCGAACGAATGGCGTAACGTGTGCGGTGTCGCTGGTTTGGCCAGATCGGCTGCCCTCACTGCCTTTTTCATGGCGCGTTGCAACAGCTTTTCATCCAGATGATGGCGCCGCTCGGCACCACTGCGTGGATCCATCGAATAACTGCCAGAAACAAATACATACTGCCATCCCCATTCGATCGGTGCACCGGGATACTTGACCGCCAGCGCATTCGGCAAATATACGCCCGCTTTGCCAGCCCTTAAGTCATCCTCGAAAATAGCGCGGCGTTGGTTCAAATGGCTTTGCAAGGCGGGCACCAGCGATTCTGGCAACATCGTCACCCGATCTTTCGCCCCTTTGCCATCGCGGATTAAAATCTCACCCCGAGCAAAGTCCACATCCTTAACGCGTAACCGTACGCACTCCATCAAGCGCATGCCCGTACCGTACAACAGCGAAGCCATCAGACCATAAACGCCCGACATCCGATCCAACACGGCGCGAACCTCATCGCGCGAAAGCACGACGGGCAAGCGTTGAGGCCGTTTGGCGCGAGTAACATTATCCAGCCAAGGCAAATCGATACCCAGCACCTCGCGATACAAAAACAACAGTGCTGATAAGGCCTGATTCTGCGTTGAAGCGGCCACATCGCGGGAAACTGCCAAATGGGATAAAAACGCCTCGACCTCCGGCGCGCCCATGTCACGCGGGTGCCGCTTGCCGTGAAACAGGATGAACCGCCTAATCCATTGAAGATATTGATTTTCCGTGCGGATGCTGTAATGCTTGGTTCGAATCAAATCACGAACCTGATCAAGTAATTTAGGCGAAGGTGTGTTTATACTCATCCATGAAGCCCTCTATTTCTCAATCAGGCAATTAAAACAAAGGGATAGATGAATGGCAACCGTGTTATACACCTACCCTCTACCGAAATATACACCTGCCAAGGTGTATATTGCTTGTTAGGAGTGCTACCTTATGACGCTGGCAGATTGGAAGGACTTTGCGACTATTGTTGGTATTGTCATCGCCGTCTTGACCTACCTCACAAATTCGTACTTTCAGTTCCGTAACAAGCGAATTGAAAATCTGAAGAGGTACTTCGACGCACACGACCAACTGTTTAATGCAGACGGCTTCATCATGGCCAACATCAAGGAGCTTGAGGCCAACACTTACAAGCGAGATACAACTGATGAAGACATGGAAAAGAAATTCAATCGGTTTCTCGGCGATGTGGAAAAGATTGCGTACCTCACCTCTCACGGCGCAGTTCCAACGACGGTTCAGGTCTATATGTTTGGTTGGTTTGCTCAGAAGGTTCATCCGCATCTTACAAACGGAGAACGAAACAATATCTTCTGGGAGCTTGCCATCCACTACGTCGACGAACTGAAAAAGGCAGCCGATGACTACACAAAGCTCCCCAATGAGAAGCGCGAAAAATATCTAAAGAAAAACACACTCGCTTATGCAAAGTACTCCTAACCTGGCGCTCAACCTCGCTCCCTTCGGTCGCTGGACGCTGCGCGATAAAGCCGCGCAGCGCCGGTTAGCTCTACGTTAGATGCTCTTTTCCCCCGTGTAGTCAAACCAGCAGCAATTTTTAAGGAGTCGTACCGTGGCAAAGAATGAAAAAACCAGTCCATCAGTTGCTTCCAAGGCCAGCAAAGTTTTATCCAACCCGAAATCAACGCCAGCGCAGAAAAGTATTGCTGCTTCCGCACTGACACAGGCGAAGGACAAACCAAAACAAAAGAAATAATCACTTCAGCGTCCTTATTCTCACTATGGCGCATGTTGGTATTGTCATTTCCCCTGCCCGCTGCGGTGTCGCTTCGTCCGTCATGTGCGGAGCAAGCGTCTTGGCTGCGTCACCATCATGCACCAACCAGCCAACTGATCGGCACAGTAGCGGCTCCGTAGCTGGGTCGTCTGTTGCCCATCCCTCGCGTCGATGTGAATCAAGCCAGTTAATCATCACCAGTCTTGGCTTGACCGCATCTAACCCGGCGCTCAACCTCGCTCCCTTCGGTCGCTGGACGGCGCTGACGCGCCGCCGGTTAGCTCTACGTTAGGCTCCTGACCACATGGCACAGATTCACACTCACTACGACAATCTGAAGGTGGCTCGTAACGCACCGCCCGAAGTAATCCGCGCTGCATACAAAACGCTCTCGCAAAAATTTCACCCAGATCGAAACCCTGGAAATGCAGAAGCCACGCGAATCATGGCGATCATCAATACTTCATACGAGGTGTTATCCGATCCTGATAAACGCCAAGAGCATGATCTATGGGTGGCACAACAAGAGCGTGCATCTGCGAATGCGACAAAGTCAGACAATCAGGCGCAACAATCAAATACACTGATGCGACGGAATTGTGCTTCATGTGCACGAGAAACCGAACACGATGCTAAAGGTTATTGCGTAGTGTGCGGTCGTAACGCAGCCGCATCTGCAGCATATCTGAATCTGAAATCGCATAAAACACGCACTGGGAGAGCGGGTGTCATTGCACATGTTCTAAGAAATTGGCTTCTGTATGGCATCGCAACTTTTTTCGTTTGGATTTGGGCTACCGATAAGCCGAGTACCCCACCGCCAGGACCAAAACCGTATCAAGAAAATCCAGCGTCGCCAGTGCGCCCTGAATATGTAAGGCCAAGCACAGCACCAAATGGACAGCCTTGGCCAGTTTCAGCCAGTTATGTTGGCGGCTACAAGCGTTTGCACTCGGGCGGTCTCTCAACGGTTACGGTAGATAACAGCCGAAACGATTCTGACGTTTTTGTTAAGCTGGTTTCTCTGGATAGTGCGCAGGCTTATCCAGTCCGTCAGTTCTATATTCCCGCATTTGGCAGCTTCACCTTGAACAAAATTACAGCCGGAAGCTACGACATTCGCTACCGCGACCTTGGCAATGGTGGCCTGTCCCGCTCGGAGGCGTTTACTCTTGAAGAAATCCAAACTTACGACGGCGTTCAATACAGCAATATCACGATGACGCTGTACAAGGTGCAGAATGGAAACATGCAGACCTATGGCTTGTCTGAAGCGGAGTTCTGAGCCTAACAAACGCTTCGAGAGGGACGCTCCGCCAGCAAGCTTCGCTTGCTGTCTCCGCGCCCCTCAAGCTAAACGTTGAGGCTGTAGAAAAACCCCATTTTCCGCTCTGACTGGCATAATTTGTTGCGAATGAATTGTTACGGGAATGCTATTCGATGCCACGCTACAAACCGGTTCACAAGGGGCTGAAACTGCTGCCG
>JAJYPA010000297.1 GCA_021795795.1 Pseudomonadota bacterium
GCCCCCCCACCCGTATGCCGGCTTCGTAGTGGGCAAGGTTCACTGAAGGCGGGCACAAAGACTCCGGTACACATCCGTTTATCCGTCGGCGAGGCGAGAAACCCTGTTCCATGAGAAAACGGATGGCGACCGCCAAGCTGGGCTCCATCTGGCTACGCACCGGCTCCGTTAGACTTCCCCCGTAAATATCGAGATCCAGAGGCTGAACGCCAATGAGCCGGACTTTGGCCGGATAGCGGCCCGTAATTGCCGACAAGGCCAGCACCTCCTGAAAACCGGTTTGATGCAGGCTCATTTTCTTTACCCCCAGATAGCTGGGGACATCATGATCGTCCACCACTTTAAGCGTTCCTGCCGGCAAGCCATAGTCGATGGCGTCAAAGATCACCAGGATATCGGCATCCTGTACAAGAGGGAGGAGATAAAGACCCTGTGTACCCCCATCCATGAGCTTCACTTCCTCCGGGAACTCATAGGCCTGGTGCAGGGCTTCCACCGCGCGCACCCCGAACCCCTCGTCGGCCCACAGAATGTTACCGATGCCCAATACCAATGCTGCACATTTTCCCGAGTGATGCATGCGTTCTTCTCCCGTTCAGTTAGGACTTGCCGTCCCTGAAGTAACGCCAGCCGCTCACCATGGCGCTCACCATGCTCTGCTGCGACATGATATCCTCCCGGACCGCAATATAGACATGGGCAATGACAAAGATTACCAAATACCACATAGCTAAGTGATGCCAGGTATGGACATTCTGGCTATTACCGAACAGCGGTATCACCCAACGGGTAAATAGGCTGTATTGCCAAGAGCCATAACCCGTCCCTTCTCCATAGAGGGCGAAGCCGGTGAGGATCTGGAAAACGGCGCCCACCACAAACAAGCCGAACATTGCCGATTGTGCCAGTGGGTTGTGCCCGATATATTTTCGCGGTTTCCGATCAAGAAAAAGATACCACCGTATTTCATGCCATAATCCCTGCCACCACGCTTTTTTCCAGATAGGCACTATAAACAGCTCTCGCGCATAGGCGTTCCCCGCGAAAGCCCAATAAACGCGGAACAGCAAGCCGATGGTGAAGAGATAGGCTGCAGTAAAATGCAAAAAACGGATATCCCCCATGAGGTAGTGGTTGCTCGGCTGGCCGATCTGGAGAGGCCACGGCGGATTACCAATGAGATAGCCGGTGATCATGAGGACCACAATGGCCGCGGCATTGATCCAGTGCCACAAACGCAGGGGTGCTTCATAGACATAGACGGCTGATGCAGTTTGTAATGGTCCTTGACGGCTCATTTTTGTCTCCTCCTAACGCACCTGCACCTTGGTCAACTCTTCGCCGCCCGGTCCCATGATATGGGTGGAACAGGCGAGGCAAGGATCGAAGCTGTGCAGGGTACGCAGGATCTCCACGGGCTGCTCTGGATCGGCCATGGGTGTATTCAGCAGCGACGCCTCGAATGCCCCGATGTTGCCCGCCGGGTCTCTGGGGGAGCCGTTCCAGGTGGTTGGCACCACCGCCTGGTAGGCCTCGATGCGTGCGTCCCTGATATGCACCCAGTGTCCCAGAGCGCCCCGCGGCGCCTCGGCGAAGCCCACACCCTTGGCCTCCTTGGGCCAACTGGAGGGTTCCCATTTCTGGATGTTGGCGGTACTGAGGTCGCCCGACTTGAGGTTGGCCATAAGCTTGTCATGGAAGTAGCGCAGCTTGTGGGCTGCCCACGACGCCTCCAGGCCACGGGCCGCAGTCCGCCCGAGGGTAGAGAAAAGGGCTTCGAAGGGCAGGCCCAGGTCGGTAAGAACCTTGTCCACCGGGTCCTTGAATTCCGCAATTCCCCTCGCGTAGCCAATGGTGAAGCGGGACAGGGGACCGACCTCCATGGCATGGCCGCGCCAGCGCGGCGCCTTGATCCAGGAATACTTGGCACCCTCGTCGAGCTGCTGGATATCGGTCCTGGTCCCTTTGGTGTTCGGCCCCAGCTTGAAGTTCGGGTCGGTGATCCCCTCCCAAGGGTGGAGTCCTTCGTTCTCATTGGGGTAACGGTACCAGGAATGGTCGACAAACTCCTGCACCTGCGCCGGATCGCGCAGGTCCACGTCCAGCACCTCCTGGAGCTTGCCGTTGACGATGGCACCACGAGGGATCAAAAGATTATCAGGACCGTAATCGTTGGCACGGTCCGGGAAATCACCATAGGCGAGCACATTGTGGCCGGATAGTCCGCCGCCATAGAGCCAGTCCTTATAAAAAGAGCCGATGGCCAGCAAGTCCGGCAGATAAACCTGATCAATGAACGCAATGGACTGGTCGATGATGGAGGAAACCAGATTGAGCTGCACCATGTTGACGGGAGCGCCGGCGGCCATGGGACCGTCCAGATTGATGGCGCTGGCGACCCCGCCCACCAGCCAGTTGGGGTGCGGGTTCTTGCCGCCAAATACAGCGTGAATTTTCACGATTTCCCTCTGGAAATCTAACGCCTCCAGATAATGGGTAACCGCCATGAGGTTGGCCTCTGGAGGCAGCTTGTAGGCCGGATTTCCCCAGTAACCATTCATGAACGGCCCGAGTTGTCCGGAGGCCACGAATTTTTTCAGCCGGTTCTGCACGTCGCGAAAGTAGCCCGGCGAGGCGTTGGGCCAGGGGGAGATGCTTTGGGCCAGGGCGCTGGTGGCCTTCGGTTCCGCCTTCAGGGCACCTAATACATCCACCCAGTCCAGGGCGTGCAGATGATAGAAATGGACCAGGTGATCGTGGACCCAGAGGGTGGCCTGCATCATGTTGCGGATGGTGTTGGCATTTTCAGGGATGGTGATACCCAGGGCATCCTCCACCGCCCGCACCGAAGTGAGGGCGTGGGTACCGGTGCAAACTCCGCAGATGCGTTCACAGAAGGCCCAGGCATCGCGGGGGTCGCGCCCCTTGAGGATCACCTCAAGCCCCCGCCACATGGTGCCCGACGAGACCGCGTTGCGGATGACTTTCTGGTCGTCGATGTTGACCTCGCAGCGCATGTGGCCCTCGATGCGTGTCACTGGGTCCACCACCATGCGGCGCCCGCTATTGTCCAGGACAAAACCGTTGGGTGTAGTAATCGTCATTGTTGATCCCCTTTGTGTCCCTTCTCTTTTTCCGTGGATTGATCAGAGCCGGATGCGTCGCCCTTATGGGGTTTGTTCCGCGCCCGCATCACGGCGCTGACCCCCGCATGCACCGCGACCCCGGTCCCGACCGCCCCTGCCGCCACGCCTCCGATCTTGTCGGCATTAGCCTCGATCCCGAAACCGTGAACATCGGAGAGACGGCTATAAAAGGGTCCATTGTCCCAAAACCCCTCCTCCGAGCAGCCGATGCAGCCGTGCCCGGACTGGATGGGGAATGACACCCCGCCATTCCAGCGAACCGTCGAACAGGCGTTGTAAGTCGTGGGTCCTTTGCAGCCCATCTTATAAAGGCAATACCCCTCACGGGCCCCTTGGTCATCCCAGGATTCCACATACTCGCCCGCATCGAAGTGAGGGCGGCGATAACACTTGTCATGAATTCGCTGACTATAGAACATGAGCGGTCTGCCCCGTCCATCAAGCTCTGGTATGCGGCCAAAGGTAAGCATGTACGTAATGACCCCGGTCATCACTTCAGCGATGGGCGGGCAACCGGGAACCTTGATAATGGGTTTATCCGTGATGACCTTGTCGATAGGCGTAGCGGCGGTGGGATTGGGACGAGCGGCCTGCACACATCCCCAGGAGGCGCAGGCCCCCCAGGCAATCACTGCCTTGGCGTTGGCGGCCACACTCTTGAGTTTCTCCACAAAAGGCTTACCGCCGACGATGCAGTACATCCCATCCTCGTTCAGCGGCGGGTTGCCTTCCACCGCCAGAATATATTCTCCCGGGTATTTTTTGGGGATCTCGTCCAGAATGGCCTCGGCCTGATAGCCCGCTGAGGCCATGAGGGTATCGTCATAGTCCAACGAGATCATCTTCAGGATGACATCCTTGGCCAGCGGGTGTCCGGAACGGATAAACGACTCCGAACAGCACGTACATTCCAGTCCGTGCATCCACAGTACTGGAATGCGGGGTTTGGTCTCCATGGCGTAAGCGATCTGGCCTACGTAGCCCGGCCCCAAACCCAAGGCAGCGGCGGTGAGGCTGCAGAATTTCAGGAAACTGCGGCGGGTAACCCCTTGTGCACGCAGCACCCCGTAAAAAGTTTCAGTCTCTGGCATTGCACTTCCTCCCGTTATAATGGTTGTCCGGCACCAGAAAGCCGGCATCCTTATCATTGCTGATATCAGCAAAAAACGGGCCATTGAATAACATTGACGTAATATATTGATTATTAATAATTATATTTTTATGGGCTGAACGCACTGAAAACTTTGGTGCCAGATTTAAGAAAGGATATGGAATGTACATTACCACCTAATCAGTAGGTGCATATGTTTTTCTTTTCTCGCGAATAAATTCTATCCGATTGATATTAGTGGAAAACATTAGATCGCCCATCAACTGCTCGGCCCAGATCTGAAAACAGCTTCATTTCTCCATAAAAGACCGTCAATGCACCGTGCATACCATGCATGGATCGAATGAACGCACGATGTGCTGCACAGCAATGGGTGATCGTTCGCCAGGGCGCACCGGAGCACCCACCAGAGCCTGTTCCAGCGCACCGGGAACGCCGCTCCGGTCACGGGGAGAGAAGTTCCAGGTGGTGGGCGCGACAATCTGGTAAGTAAGTATTCGGCCGTCCTGGATCCGCAGCCAGTGTCCCAGGCTGCCTCGAGCAGCCTCCACCAGTCCGACACCCTCGGCTTCGCCCGACATCGTGCCGCTATGACAAAAGAGTGCACCAGGGCGGATGGCGCGGACCCAATGTTCCATAGCGATAAGCACCCGGGCCAATTCCAGCAGCCTGGCAATGACGCGGTTACGCACATTACCGCCCGATTCGGCCACCAGATCTTGGGCCAGCGGGTGGCCATCCACCACCTGTCGCGCCAGCGCGCCAACCTCCACCACCTTGCCGCCCAGTCGCGGCGCCTTGCACCAAGTGTATGCCTGGGGCCGTTCTGCATCGGGCACGGTGATCCCATCGCGGGGATGGACGGGTTCGGCAATACCGGTCATCCAGGCGTGGCTGATGTCCTCGGTAATGGCTTCAACATCCAACTTCTCCACCCCACCGTCCCAGATCCCCGCCGCGAAAAGGTGCCTGCCATCCTGCTGGTAGGCACCATAACTCATGAAGCGATCGGTCGCCCGACCCAGTCTCTCCAGGCGCAGATGATCGGCAACCTGCAAGAACATGGCGAAGTCACTAGCATGAGGCGGGCGGGCGGCCATCCAGGCGCGCAGATCCTCCATGCTGTCGATGGCAGCGATGGCCTCCAGGCAGTCGCCAAAGGTCCTGGTTTCCAAATAACGCCGGAACCCGGAGAGGGTGGCCGACAGGTGCGCACGCTCATGAGCCACTACGGCGCGCGTCGTTCCTCCCGGTTGGATAGCTAGAGTGTGAGGCCACTTCCCAGCCAGAAGCCCAGTGAGATGGAGGAGATCGGCGCGAGCCGCGAGCACTTCCCGGGCGGCACTGCCGGCCATGGCCTGGAAGCGCGCACTGATTGCAGGGAACCAGGGCGCATCCGCGTAGATGGGGCGAGCGAAATCGGGCATAAAGAATAGGTAAAAATGCGTGAAGTGATCTGCCAGGTTTTCGGCGGCCAGGATCAGGTTGGCGGCAATGGCACCATTGGGCGGCATGGCGATATCCTGGGCGTCCGCCAATGCGCCTGCGGCCGCAGTGGACTGCGCGATGGAACATATTCCGCAGATACGCGGGGTGATCGCCAAGGCATCCATAGGGATTTTTCCAGCCAGGATCTGCTCGAACCCCCGATACAGGGGGACATTGACCCAAGCCTCGCGCACCTGCCCCGCTTCGATGTCCAGACGAACCTCCAGGTCTCCCTCAACACGGTTGAAGGGACCAACGACTATCCTGGACAAGATTTCACCTCCTTGATACGCGCCCCTGGTTCATCAGATTTTGCCGCCACGCGGGGCCTTGCCGCCCGGCGGCGCCACGACATGATCAGCGACCGCATTACGCTTCAGGCGTTCCGGGGTGGCCGCCTTGGCCAGGGAGGATAAGGCAACAAACCAGGCCTTGGGCATGTCAGTGGGAAGCCCCACGGGGATGCCTGCGATCTTGGGGGTGTACTGGAAGGCGTGGCCCGGTTCCTCGAATTCCGGGGCCGTGCAGTTGATGCAGGCATAACCGCCGCGAATACAGGAACCCGCCCCATTCCATAACCGGGTGTTGCAGTCGGCATGAGCCTGGGTACCCAAACAGCCCAGGTGTTCCATCAGGCAGCCCAACTGGGAGTGCTCCTGTGCGCTGGCCTTGTATTCATAAAATTCGTTGCGTGGACAGCCATGGTGGACAAGATGATCGGCATAAAGGCGTGGTCGTCCGAACTCGTCCAAGGCGCTGGCGTCCATTTCACCAGCCGCCAAAAGCCTGAAGGTATCAATCACCCAGTTGGGATGTATGGGACAACCCGCGATGTTGACCACCGGCAGGTTCTCCAGGCTGCGATAACCAACCCCAAGGGCACCACCCTTCTGGCTGCCGTCATACTGCAAACCGCAGGCGTCGGTGGGATTGGGACCAGCCGTCGTCACACCGCCAAAGGCGGCGCAAGTACCCACCCCCACGCAATACCGCGCTTTAGCCGCCAATCGCCGTACCCAGTCGATCATCGGCACATCCGTGCCGGCCAGTACATGGAAGCGCCCCGTCCTGTGCGGACCACGCAAGAGCGATCCTTCAACACACAAAACGTCGAGGGGCTCATCGCCGACAATGATAGCTTCTAGTAAGTCGATCAGTTCGTGAGCGCCGACCTCGCTCAGGGAGGGGTGCCAAAGCAAACGTATGCCCGCCAACTCCAACGCGCTGATAAGATCCGGTCCCTCGGCACAGAGCAAAGACATGCTGCACCCACCACAACCCCCGGATTGCAGCCACAGCACCTTCATTTCCCACCCGCCTTCGTCCGTGTCCGCCATCGCATGGATGTCAACCTCCTCTCAGTCCGTCGCCAGAACGAACAGAGGGCAACTCCACACGAAACACCGCACCACCCTGGGAGTGGTTGCGGGCCTTCAGGCGTCCGCCATGCTCGTTGACGATGCCATAGCTGATCGCCAAGCCCAGGCCGGTGCCGGAACCTACGGGCTTGGTGGTGAAAAAGGGGTCAAAGATCCGCACCAGATCATCCTCGGCAATGCCAGGGCCGAAGTCGCGAACTTCCAGCCAGACCACGCCTCCCTCCTCGCCACCGCGGATCTCCAGATGAGGATGCTCCATTTCGGCCATCGCATCTAATGCATTCTGCACGAGGTTCATCAGGACCTGCTGGATCTGGCCGGCGTGACCGGACACCCGCAGCGGGACGGACAAATCGTAATCCACCTCCAGAGCTTCCGGACCACCCTTGCTCACCCAATGCACCGCCCGCCCTAATACCGGCTCCACATCGAAGAGCGCATATTCCCCCTGCTGTCCGGATGAAAACTGACGCAGTCCGTGAACAATATCCCGTACCCGTTCGGCCCCCTCCATGGTGCCGGTAATGAGGGGGGACAGGTCATCAAGGATACGGTCGATGCGCAACTCTCCCCGCAGCCGGTCCTGATCCACCCCCGGACCCTGTTCATGGCAGAAGGCAACGTAGCGGGTCAGCCGCCGGGTGTAGCGCTCCAGCGCATGGACGTTGCCATAGATAAAGCTGATGGGGTTGTTCAGTTCGTGGGCCACCCCAGCCACCAGGCGACCCAGGGAGGCCATCTTTTCCGACCGCACAAGTTGCCGCTGGGCAGTCTTCAACTCGGTGTGGGCCTGGTTCAGGGCTCGATAAGCCTTGTGCAACTCACCCACTGGTCTGCCCAAGAGTACCATACCCACTAATCGCCCTCGATGGTCATAGCGGGATGTACAGTTGAGGTCCACCGGGATGGGTTCGCTACGACCGCGCAACTGTAGTACGCAGTCTTGTATAACCTTGTCGCGGATGCATTGCGCGAAACCATCGACTAACATTTGACTGTCTTCGGTGAAGAGGGATTGGAAAGGGCGGTCCAACAACTGATCTGCCGACAGCCCGGTCAGGTCTTCCAGTGCCCGGTTCACTTGCTGAATGGCGCCCGTAAGGTCGCAGACAATGAGTACATCCGTCATGGAGGCCAAGATACTGGCGAGGAAATGTTGCGCGTCCTCCAAGGCACCGTTTTTTTTCTCCAACTCCACCTGGTAGCGAACGAGGTCGGCATACGTCTCGTCCATCTTATGGATTACTTCAATCCAAGCTGTCTCTTGGGCGTCAAAAGGAAAAACGTCGCTCTCTCCCTCTATAGCCAAAGTATTATTGTGTTCGTAGCCTGCGCTAGATGAACTATCTTTGCGATCGGTGTCGATAAAGTGGGTCATAAAATCATTCACCGTGTTGAACTGTACATAGGTATATATCAAAATGATCTGCGTTTAAAGTCTGACAGGCTACCAGCGGATTATGGGAAAAACACGACGCGAAACATTTATTCTTTGCCGTGAAACCTCAGCGGTATCTTTAGCGTTGAAATCCATAGTGGGATTTTGGGAGAAAATCATCATGAACTGGAAACAGCGCCATGTCGTCTGGTTGGTATCCGGCGCCATCCTGTATGCCGGAACAACAGTCACCGGGGCCAGCGCATCCCCTGTGGACATACAGTTAAATGTTGGGACACCACCCATCTATGCGGCACCCGGCTATCCGCCAATGGCGATCGCCACGCCACCCTTGATGGTTTGGTTGAGCAACCTCGGCATTTATGCCGCCTATGGCGCATCTCAGCCCATTTTCTATCAAGGCTCAACCTACTATTACTATTACGGCAATCGCTGGTGGGCCGGACCGGGCTATCGCGGACCATGGCGCCCCATCGCCGCGCCTCCGCCCGCGCTCCGTCACTGGAATTACCGCGACTGGAAAAATGTCCAGCGCGATGCCCGCCGCCATTATCGCGACCCGCAGTGGCGCCATTTCCGTCCGGCGGAACGTCTGCAACCACAGTATCGTGGGCCGGAGCAGCGGGCACCCGGCGCCTTTCGGGGACCGGAAGGCCACGGACCTGCACAGCGACCGGAGGATCGTGGTGGACCGGGTCGGGACCATGACGGCCATGACCGGGGCCACGGTCCTCAGGGACAAGGATCGCGGCAGGGTCGAAACTAACCGAGTTTGCTTCTGACCCAGTCGCGGGCCGCGTCGAGGGCGGCATCCAAGGCCGCCGGATTGCCGGCCCCGGCCTGCGCCATATCCGGACGTCCGCCGCCCTTGCCGCCCAACGGTTGGGCCACGGTATTCACCAGTG
>JAJYPA010000298.1 GCA_021795795.1 Pseudomonadota bacterium
GTGGGGTTTGTGGAGTTCTTTCTACTGGCCTTTGCTGCAGCGATACCGAGCTTATGGCTGGCCCTGCGACTGCCCGCAGTCCTATTTAGTGACCCCGACTATATGCGGCCATCTCGTTTAGCATAGGGCACCTTGTAGATAGTCGAATATGCTGTTACGCTAATGTAGCAGGTTCGCATAATACTTATTATGTAAAGTTTCTAATTTGGATGTTGCAGCGAACAAAGGGGCGACTAAAACCACGGATTTGCTAACCAAAAAGGCGAACGATGGACCGCTACGCCCCTATCCGCATCAAACAATTCGGCAACATCCTGCAGATCATCCTTGAAATCCCCTGGCAACAGGTACACGGCGAGAACCACTGGAAAAGCCACTTCGACGCCAAACCACCGGATCCAGAACCCCGACCCAATCACTGGGCCAACCTCACAGAACGCGTGCTCAAACTCTACAAGAAAACCGGCAACGTCAGCGAAACGGCCAAGGCCAGCGGCGCCGGCTACTACATTGCTAACGAGATCATCCAGAAAGAAGGCAGCCGACAACGCAAAGCCGCACTGGCCAAGACTAAAGAGCTTGCCCGGCAACACGCCGCCGCAAAGGTGCCCATTAAGGAAATCGCGCGGATGATGGACAGATCACCAGAAACCATCCGGCTATGGCTCAAATCCTGAAACACAAGATGTAGTAACCTGGTCAGCTGGCAGGAGCACAACATATAGTAAAAAGCGCAGTTCACACAAAGACCAGCTCACAATCTGAAAAGAGGCTGTTACGCCCGGCCACCGACTGAACACATTCACCAGCGGGGCGGGCTTTCATCGACTCGACCACCCTACCCGCTAACAGATCCCGCGATCAACACGCTTTCGGCCCTTCCCTCTCTGCAGGGTTTGCCAAGGGACAGGGGTTGATTGGGGGGAGTGGCCGGGCAAGCCCGGAAGAACGCCGTTACCGCGTAACACCAATTCCGCGACATGTCGCAAAATAGGGTCAGCGAACAGTAAACCGCGAAATCGCCAGATTAACCCAAACATCAGGCGCGGCAGAACCCGAACTCCTGGACTCTAAATCCACCAAACGATCAGCACGCACTACGTCGCCACCACACAGCGCCAAAAGATCAGGATAACGGCGGCAATAATCAAAGCGCGGAACCGGCGGAGCCGTCACAGTGGCAGGACGCGAAGGAGGCGCAGGAGGCGCAGGCCGTGGCCGAGGTCTGGGCGTAACAGGCGAAGAACGAGGCGAAGACTTCACCCGCAGCACTGACGACTTCCCCCAGCGCGGACCATTCCGCAAAGAATACCGAAGATAACGTTTAAACAGGAAGGCGGCGACAAAAAAGGCCAAGAAGAGCACCAAATAAAGCCACCGCGGAAAACCTGACATAAACGGAAAAACCAGCATATCCCCTACCCTCCCCAGTTTGCAGGCCTTATAGATAGTTGATAGGGGCGGAAGGTACAAGGCATGAATTATATTCACTTGGCACAGTATATGCTTAATAATAGCAAGAGTCATGCCAATGAATACTATTCACTATAACCACAAGACGGCAGGGGTTTTAGCGCGAAAGGCCCCAGGCGGAGGCCCACGCCAAGGCGCGACCATCCATCAACCAATGATCGTGAATAGCCTGGCGCAATGCATCGCCCTGCGTGGCCAGTGCATCACGATCAGCGATAGCTGCAACAATGGCATCAATCCACGCATCAAAACGATTTTCTACCCGCGTGACCGGCAAGTCATAGTCAAAGGCACCAACACCAGCAGAGCAGATCACCGGATAACCCATGGCGCCCAACTCCAACAAGCGCAAGTTGGATTTGGCGTCATTGTACGGGTGGACCTCCAAAGGAGCGACCGCAAGGTCAAGATCGAGACTGGCGAGCTTTGCCGGATAGTCTGCAATGGGCACCAACTCATGCACCTCAGCCGCATAGCGCCGGAGCACGTTAGGGAGCGCGGCCAGAAACACCCAATCGACCAAGTGCGCGGTAGCCTTGACCACCGGATACAGCAACTTGAGGTCGCCCAGGTGGCCAGTAGAACCCGCCCAGCCCACGCGGGGCCTGTCACCGTGACGACGATTGCCAGACAAGAACGCCCAGGGGACGTTAGGCAGAGCATTCGAGCACACCACCACATCGGGGACAAACTGGCCGTAGGCCGACGCCAGCGCAGGAGTCGATACCACCAGGCGATCACACAACCCGATGGCCTGCCCCAGTCTGTCCATAGTCTGACGTGGAAACAATCCAGAAAAACGATTATCACCTGGTATGTTGGTAATGAGATCGTCCAGCTCAAAAATAAAAAAGGCGTCAGACTCGTTACGATACTGCTTAAGCCTAGCAAGCTGGTCCAACTCAATAAGCCGCTGAAACACCACCACATCAGGATGAAGATCAGCCAAAGTAGCAGCATCGAGTAAATAAAATGATTCAACGCCCTCAGCCAATCCGTTACGCAGTAACACGTCCAGAGGCCACCGGACCCGATAATTACCGCAACCATAACGATCAGAGGGATGAACTAAAATAAAAGGCAAGGAAGTCATATAAAATCCCTATAACTGGCACGATTTTTATAGCGCAATTAGCGTGCCTGTCAATAATCATGCCATATCAACAAGGCCACGCGGGTCAATAATGCTGACAACGTGCGGGAAAGCACCGCATGTGGCGCATGGCGTCATGATCGGCAAACCATGAACCACCAGGCTGTTGCGATGCCTCATAATTGAGACGGTCCCACTCATCACCATGATAGGCAGACGGCCCAGCGCAACCAGAGAGCAACAGCAGAAAAACCAAAACGCAACGAACGCCCATCACTTGCCAGCCGTAGCAGCAGAAACGAAAGGGACAGCGTGAGCAGAAGAAGCAACAAGCGCAGAGCCACCCGACGAACGCATACGGCCACTGACAGGCCGCGACGACACATAACCGCCACCCCAACGGCAAACCTCAAGACCTTCAAAATCCGTGCAGCGAATAGCAGGGACAGTATGCACATCACCAGAACGCGACTGGATAACCCAATCATGCACACCGGCAACAGTAATATCCCCGACAACGCGATATTTACTGGATATATTCGGCAGTTTGGATGCCTGGGCAATACGAACAGGCAAGGAATACCCATCGAAATGCGAAAGCGGATGTTTAGTAAAAGGGACAGCAGCAGAACGAGCACGAGAACCAGCAGCAACAGAAGCAGCGGAAACAGGAACATGACGGGCGGCTAAAAACTGATGCATGGGAGCGGCACCATTAGAGCCGAAATGAGTAATAGCATAAAACGCGGCATAAGCAGAAGCGCCGATCAGCAACACGATGGCAGGAATACCGAATTTAAACCACTTAGGCACACGAGGCTTCTTAGTGTGAACTTGAGCAGACTTGTAGAGACCATAAACATCCTTGGGATACGAGAACATGAACTTACGAGCCAACCGACGAGCACGAGGGTCCTTAGGGTCATCTTGAGCCTCATCCCACTCAAAAACGGAAGAGCGAGACTTCAAACCCCAAACATTGACCAAGTGCTGATGATCAGAAACGAGACGACGCAAATGGGCATCAATCAACATGGGATACTGAGTAGTCATGTAGAGATCAATACCAAGATGGCGATGGGTTTCAGCAGCGGAAACATAGTCAGGGAGAGGATCACCAGGGCGACGAGGACGAAAAACAACTTGAGCCTCATCAACGAGGACAATAGAACCAGAAGGACATTTAGCCCAATCCTTGGGGTCCTCCAAAGGAAACCATTTATCAGAAGGAACAAGACCTTCAACACCAAAAACATAGACAGGGCGAGAACCATCGGCATGGGCCAAATGATCATTGAGCATCTTAAGCGTTTTACCAGCACCGGGAGCACCGGTATAGAGACCTAACATAAAACCTCACTTAGCATTAAAGAAGAAAGTACGAGCAGCCATGATAGTGACACGAACAGAAAACGCGGAGACAAACAACTTAATCACAAAAGTAGCACCCATCAACTGAGCAATAGCCAACATATCGGAAGGGAGAGAGGAATAACCATAAATAACAGAAGATAAATCAGACTGAATAACGGAAAAACCGGTATAGACACCAATACCAACCGTAAGAGAAGCGAGAACAGCAGGACCGATGGCAGAAATCAACCAGCCAAAAGCAGAAATAATAAAAGGACCTAACCACTCCGCAAAAGCACTAATAATAGCGCCCATAAATCACCTCACCGGAAAATGACGATACCAGCACCAACAGCACCCAAAGACTCAATATAAGGGCGAACATTGGTAGCAAGAGAACAAAGGGGAGTAAGAGGAATACTAAAAGTAGTACCAAAAGCAGTATAGGAAAGAGGATTAGGACAAGTGGCATTAGATTGAGAAGGTAAGGCAAAGTTCAAAGGATATGGGGTAGATGTTACGGCAGCAGAAGGCGGAGCCGAAAGAGTCGGAGCAATAAAAGAACCGAGCTTAGGCTGTTGCGCGGGGCTATTAGTAGTAATCTGCTGACTAGTACAAGAACCGGAAACAGTACAAGTCTGCGTAATTTGAATAACCTGTTTATTAACTTGAACCTCTTGAGGAGGGGTAGGCGTAGAAAACTTATAAGTAGGCGTGGTGGTCGTAGTGGTAGTGTTACCCGTGGAAGGATCAGTAGAAGAAGTCGTAGTAGGAGAACCAGAAACAGAAGCATCACCGGAAGGAATGGTATAACCGTAAGGGGACGGTGTAGACAACGGCGCATTACTAGCAGCTAAATCATTAGCAAGAGCCGTTTGATCAGCAGGAGAACCGTTTAACGTAGGGGCAACATTGGAAGCAAAGGAGGACGGGTTAGCTTGAGCCCATTGAATAGCCTGAGACGGAGTTTCAGTAGGAGTATAAACACCAGAAGGAGAACAGGAATCAGGAAGAGGCCCAGTATTATAAGCATAGGGACCCTGACCAATCAACTTGGCAGAAGTACCACCACCGCAATAATTACCATCCGAAGATGGAAAAGACGAAAACGGACCATTAACATACAAAACAGCGTCAGTAGTGGTATTCACACAACGCTGCACATAATAAGAACCATTAGACAAACAAGAGGGAGAAGAACCAGAAGAAGACTGAGCATTATCATAAGCATCAAGAGCCAAAGAACCAACAAGGGACAAAGCCAAAAAAGCAACACCGTAAGGATTATCAGGCACCATCAAAGCCCGCGCACCATCAATCAAATCACCAACAGTCAAACCGCGAGAAAGACTAACACCATTAAGAATCTCACCAGTAGCACCATCAATAGTCAAAGGACCAGGGGTAACCGTTTCAATAACACCATTGCCAGCAGAGTTTTCAACAAAAGAAGAATTGGGAGTAAAATTGCCAGATAAATGCGGACCTTGAGGGTCATACACCTTATAGGCTTGACCATCACGAGTCTGACGCCAAGAATAATTAGGGGAATCGAGAACAGCAAAAGCAGGCAGAGAAACTAAACCGAGAGCACAAGCCAAAACGCCAGTAATAACGTTACGAGATAAAAAGTCCATATATCCACCTAAGCCCCCGAAATAAAAAAAGAGAGAATAAAAAGGGGTAGGGGGGGGGACTACGTCCTTTCCCCCCTACCCCTATCCCCCGCTTAACCGAAGAACATGCCCTTGGCCCACTTGAAGAGCACAGCAATACCGGCAAGACTGAGAATAGCCGTACCAACAGCGTCAATGGCAGTCGTACCACTGGAGGTAAAGGCGGCGGCCGCAGCCGTCGCGGCAGTACCCGCACCACCAGACGCAAACGCAGTCACAGAAGCCACCAAAGAGCCGATAGCCGTCGCCACAGCAACACGCCGGGGCGAAGCATATTCAGCGATAACACCGAGCGCACGATCACGCGCAGACTTCAACTTATCTTCAACCATAAAGCACCTCACTTTATCAAAATCCGGGAAACTGCCCGGTCAGCCTGTTACCGATTCATAAAGAACCGGATCACAAAACGAAATAACGCGGCAAGCATCAAGATGGTGATAATGGCAGGGGCGGCAATATCAAATTCACTCTCGGTAATTCCACCAATCCCATAAACAGGAACCCATGCAGACGAATTGCAGCTATAGGTAGTCACCGAAGTAGTGGAAGAAGTCACCGCAGTAACATTAGTGCACACATTGAGCACTAATGCCCCGCTATCCCCATCACCATCACCGTCCATAAAAACCCCTTACGCACTTACCGCTTAAGGCTTGGAATCCGACTTGACCATACGGGTATGGGTCAGATTGACCTGCAAAAAGCCCTTACGATCTACTTCAAGGTAATACTCCACCTCATAGTCACCAGGCTGGACCGCCAGGGCCTCAGTGCGACGCATCACGCTGGTTTGCAAGACGCGAACGCCCGGACCCTGATCCAGGTCATAGGGCTGTTTGTGGAGTTTGTTGATCTGGCCAGTAGCCTTATCAGTGAACTCGAAGGTTTCGACCGGGTAAAAATGTGCAATCGCTTTCATAGCAAAAATCTCCTGAAAAAAAGGTATAAAACCGCTATTGGCAAAATAAATTGCCCGAAAAAAACAAGCTCAAAATCAGTACCCTACAAGTGCTAGTTCGGCGTACCGGAAAAGGGAGCGCTGTTAGTAGCTCCCCTTTCCCCTACCCCGTCAGCCGGCCCGCCGGAACACCTCTTGATGAAGCCGCTCGATCACAGACGGCAGCGCGAGCGTATGCGCACGCTCTACGAGGTCCAGACGCTCACGAGGGGGCTTAAATTCAATCACGTTGAACGCGGAGGGGGCCTGACGTACCAGGGCGGCACCATCCTGCAACATGGCGTCAGAGACCCCCGCACGACCCAGCAAACGACGATGGGCATAAAACTGAGTTTTGCCGACACTCTGACGGGCGGCAGCAAAACCGCTCTGACGTACCGAGTTGTAAAACTGAAAAGCCGCACGAGCAGCACCGGGGGTTTTAGCGAGGGAAAGGAGTTCCTTGATCAAAGTGTCATCAGCCATGGCAACCTCACGAGCAAATAAGTGGGAGAATTCGGACTCCCAGACGGAACGAATATTGAGCAGATCGGCTAGGTAATCGACGGGAAAATAAACGATGGGGGTTTTAGAACGGGTGCTAGAAAGTGGCGTAAAGCCTAAACGTTGAAGATACAAGGCGGCATTGTCAGCGAGCTGGCCCATTTGATCAGCGGCAAAGAAATCAGGGAGCAGGCCGAGGCGAACCGCTTGCCGGGACAACCAAGAGGCACGGGCCTGACACTCAAAACGGGCGATGGGCTGGAAATCTTCAACCAACGCTTCAAGCGTTTGCGGGTCCATGCTTAAACACTTGGGGGGATGCGCCTTAAGGTCGGCACCTTTACAGTAAATCTTGCCGACCTTGTAGCGACTACCTAGACCTTGGTAGAGGGTACGACCAGACGGGGCGGCATGGATGGCCATTTGCTCATCATCAGCGCGGACATCGACAGAAGCGCGACGCTGGCCACGTTGAACACCGGCGACGGTATCAAACCAGCTCTCAAGAGCGGGACGGGTACCGAAATCATAGCTATGGGTAATGTCCAGGCGGGCAACATACCACTTGCCAGCGGCAGGCCAACAATCGAGACGAAGCACCACACCGAAGACAAAATCCACCAGGCGCGAGGCCGCTTCGCGCAGGGTGCAGGGACCGTCCACGTTGTGGCCCTGGTAAACCTTGGGCGAGGCCTCCAACGTGACGCGGGAGCCGACAACCAGCGAAAAGCCATCGGCCCAACTCGGCATATTCAAACCAGTGCAAAGCGACCACTTTTGAACATCACCAGTGAAGTCCGTTTGCATCAGTTTGTTCATCTGAATTTGCATCCAGCGAAGAGCATCAGACGTGAAATAATCAGCGGGAATCGTAAGGCGGAGGGTATCAATCATGGGGATTACCCCGACCGGCAAGACGATCAACAAGACGGATAAGCATGGACAACAGCGCGGCCAATGCGTCATAGGTCAGCAACGCCGCAAATGCACCGATAAAAACCGCCCACATAAGGGCAACGGACAGAGATTCAATCTCAGCATCAGACGAAAAGTGCGGGATCATAGGCCACCCCCAAACGGGCGATACTCATGCGCATGGCAGTAATAACTGACCATCACCGGACGGGGGACATGGACAGAACCGATGGAATAGCGCGCCAAAACGGCAGTACATTGGCCAAAAGAACCGATGACATGCCGAAGATGCAGGCAATTACCACAACGCAACGGGGCGCGGCCTGGTGAGGAGTGGGGGGAATCCTGGATATGCCAATAGGGAGTAGTCACCGAGCACCCCCTGCCCTGCCCCGCAAGCGACGATGAGAGAAAAGCCAAAAACAAACGAGGACAAAATAGAAAACGCACAGGACACAGAACACAAAGCGTTGGTCTGGAGTCGAAAGGATGGGAATCACCAGACACCCCCAGCCACCATAAGGGGGTCATCCACATACGCATCCATCATTCTGTAGAACTCGAGGTCCAACCAGTTACGGACCAGGTAACCAGACAGACGAGACTTGTAAGCCTCCAAATGAAGAAAGCACGGCCAGCGGCGAACATGGCCAGCATCACAGACACCGAACGGCAGGACGGCACAACCCAGCACGGCAACAGGGAAGTAGAAAGCGCATTGGACACACTGCGCAGACAGAATATGAAACGGTTTATTCTTTATAATCATTTGTCTATCTCCTAAAAAGGGGAGCCGGGGAAGGCTCCAAACTGACGAGCGACGCCAGACCGCTACAAAGAGAGTTTGCTTGACGCTTGACGATCATCAAACACAAGACCGAATATACAGACCGTTGAATGTTTGTCAAGCACTCCACACATAACCTATAAGTTAGGGATAGATAAAACGAGGTGAGCCATGGAAAACAGGGAATTATTGCAGAGAGCACAAGAACGCATAGGGGCGAAGAGCCAGCGAGACCTAGCAAAGGCACTCGGAATGAACAACAGCAGCCTCAGCCTGCTAGCCAGTGGAAAGGGCGAGTTATCCGACGAAACCTATATTAAGCTGGCAAAGCTCGCCGGAGTGGATCCAACAGAAGTCATCATCGAAAAGCACATGAGGAAAGCAGGCCCGGAAGGCCGCAAGGTTTGGGCACACCTTGCGAAGGCCCTACCCAAAAGCGCCGCCCTAGTCGTAGTGTTGGCTTTTTTAACGGCACAACATCAAGAAAATCAAGGAAATATAAACATTTCCAAATTTTCTAATTTAGCAAATACTTATTATGTAAAATTGTATTCGTGACCGCAACCGGGGGAAAATCTAAGTTCAGCCATAAATGAACTTCTGGCCTTGGATCAAGGTCTGAACGCATAGTTACACTGTAAAAATTTCAAGGGGG
>JAJYPA010000299.1 GCA_021795795.1 Pseudomonadota bacterium
AGCACTTCCAATACCGCACGGGGGAATACTGGGAAATTCCAATATTGGGCAGAATCTTCCAATATTACCTCTGGGGGAGAGGGACAAGCAGGAAAAGAATCTGATCGGGAGAGACCTTTTCCGAGCGCTGACCGAATCGCCAGCGTTTCAGCTTGGCGATGGTCATCTCCAGACGGGCGATGGTCTCGTCGCGCAGGGTGAGGTACCGATCTTTTACTGCGAGCTGCCGGGCGTGCTCGGCGTCCTTCTCTTCCCGCTCCCGCTGCAGGACCATTTCGCGCAGGGCGTCTGGGTGCGTGGGAAGATCGTCGGGAGCCATTGATTTCATGGACCCTGGGCCTATGCAACCGTCCCTGATCCAGGCGTCGGTACAAAAGCCAGAAGCCCAGACCATCCCAGAGCAACAACTTCAGCCGATCCCCGCGGCGGTTGCGGAAGACAAAGGCATGGCCGCAAAAGGGATTCGCCGCCAGGATCCCCTGCACCTTGGCGGCCAGGCCATCAAAGCCCAGACGCATCCACCGGTGCCGCCGCCAGCCAGATTCGGCTGCCGGGACTCAGCCACATGGGCTTTCCAGGACCTGGACCAGGTTCTGGAAAGCCAGCCGGTATCCATCGGAGCGGTCAGCGTCAGGCTGCGGCCCGACAACAGGTGAACCTCCACAGGCGAAACGGAAGGCCGGTCCGGCGCCAGAGTGGCCGGCAAAAACCCTTCGGTCCCATTGAACATGGGCCGAGATTCTACCGCATCGGCTAATCGCTTACGCCAAATCTACGCCAACGGTCCGGATATCCATTTCGTCTGCTCCTGCTGCGGTTTCAATGGTTGATGTCCCCCAACTATGGCACATCATCGCGGTAGGTGGGGGCGTCCATCCCATTGGTTACAGCCATGCCGCAAAGCTATTCGTATCGAGCAAGGGGCCATTTTGGCGCAAGCCTGTCCAGCCGATACCTTGCCCCATCCATTGGAAATACTGCCAAAACGCCATACTGCTCAGCACCCAGGCACTGGCTATCGCCCCCCACCACAAGCAAGTCCAAGCCTGATCCTGCACCGTGTCTGGCATTGTGACCAAAATCAGGAACCCAAGCGGCAAAGATCCCAGCACCCAGAAATAAAACCAGCTGCTGTAGGGTACACCGCTCCAGAACAGCGTAACGCCGAACCAGAGGAGCCAGAGCACCATGAATGTTGGCAGAAAACCACGCGGCCAGGGCAAGCCCGCGCGCAAACGTGGCCACCATAACCAAGCCCCCCATAGGAGATATACGATCATGCTGAGAGCCAGCAACGGGATAATCTGTCCGTTGTAATACCAAGAGCAGAAGTACGCCAGTAGGGGCAGGGTGGCGAGCAGCCACGTACGTCGGCCCGAGTTATTGACGATCGTCATAAATCATCTGAGGGCACAACGTGCAATGATACCTTAGGAATGAACCGTATTCCCAGATATCGTATTCCACGTCCAGGAACCTCGAAACAAACTACTCTCTCTACTTTTTTATTAGTTAAACTACGAATGTCTTTGGCACCAGGTGGAAGCGGATCCTTACCGATGAGACAAAGCCCATCAATATTTTCGCGAAGCTCACTCAGGAGATCATCAATATTACCCCATCCCATACTATTTGGGGCATCCTTGACGACATACACCCCTGATGGCAGCGGTATCAGATCAACCTCATAGTACATAGCTTGGTCCTTTAACCAGATGACGCCACTGGAGAATTAGAACAGTTATATATATTTCAACGATCCCAATATCCTTTGTGCATGCTCATCATGCGTCGCACCCTCACAGGAAAGCGCAGCGCTTTCTGTCCGAGCTTATATCCCGCATACTTGGCGAAAGTCCTTGCGACTGCCTGGGGAATCATCCAAGGAGCGGTTTTCGCGAGATACGATAACTCAGATCGGATAAAACGCATTCCTTCTCCTTCAGGCTTACCAAAGGTATCCAGTATCCACGACTGATCCTGATGCATAACGCCAATGTCAAAATAACGATTAAACTCCTGCAGGACCGTATAACTATGCGAATGGTACACCTGTGCCTCCGCGACATATGCAACCGACCATCCCGCTAGTAGCATACGTGCAGCCACCACCATGTCCTCACCTAAGATAAGCTTGGATGGAAACCCTCCCACATCGAACAGCGCCTTGGTGCGATATGCAGCGAAAGAATTGGAGGTAAATGCGGCCTTGATACCCAGTTTTGTCTTGTCGGCCAGCGTTCTCTTGTTAGACTGCTCTTGATAATTGAACAAACGCGCGTGCGCCTCAATAGATGACGCACCATCGCGCGGGAGTTGTCTGCCGTAGGCAACTCCTACATTGGGATCGGAAAACGGCGACACCAAGTTTTCAAGTGCACTCGGAAAAGCCAGAACGGCATCTTGCGTCATATAAACGAGTATGTCGTACTCTTTTAGGCGCTCTGCGGCCATTTGGCGGGTGCCACCATGGTCGAATGATGCCCTTGGTATGCGTACAAGGTTAACATCGCCCCCCAATGCGGATATGTCCGTGCCGTCAGATGATCCAGAATCTACGACCATTACGCAAACCGACAGATGAGCTTGGCGCAGTAATGCGTTATAGCAAATAGTCCATGTTTCGCCACCGTTCAACGTTGGAATAACCACTGCAACTTTCTTTGACAACATTCACGCCTCCGCGTTACTTCCGCAAACATAACCAGCGAGAAACGAATCAAATCCTCCTCGGCCTTAAGTCCAAAATAATACATTCAGATTGGCATTTTCCTTCCGGTGTAGATCTAGTCACAATATCGCCTTTTTATCCATCGTTCTTTAGCCTTAGAAATAACATTTATCGCGTGCTCAATACGCGATAGTAACAAGATAGAAGCTCACTAACATGAGTTTGCATAGTTGCCGCGTGACTCCAATATTTTTCGTATGCAGCTTTACCAGCCTTCTCCGCAAACTTGTTGTTTTTCAGAAGCATCATTTTCTTTGCTAGATCATCGGAATCGCCGCCTTTAAACCACAAACCCGTCACGCCATCATCAACCCAATCGCGGGCAGCAGAAGTGTCTGGTACAATAGCAGGAATCCCCATGGCTGCAGCCTCTAACACTACCAAACCTTGGGTTTCGTACCACAACGATGGCAGCACCAAAGTACGAGCCTTAGCCAAATATGCTTTCATATTATCTCGATCCAACCAACCAGTAATAAATGCTGATGGGTTTATGCGTAAAAGATCATCACGACAGATCCCGTCTCCAACGAATATAGTTTCTACCTCAAGAATGGCTCCCGCCTTTGCAAGTAGATGGCACCCCTTTTCCATTGATAATCGCCCTATAAATACAAACGCATTATTTTTATGAGGCGCAACAGGGTCGTCCTTTTCTATTTCTATCGGGTTGTTAACACGATATATTTCAGCACCTACCGGCAGGTAATGTTTAAGTATTGATTCGCTAAAATCGGATACTGATATAAAATTCTTTACGCCTTTAGGTAAGAAACCAATATGCTGCTGTACAACTTGTCTAGCTACCCTCCATAATTTCTGCGAATAACTTCTGCTATCACAGTTTTTAATAATACATGCCCCAGACAGCGGGTCCAATTTGCATATAGATTTTTCCGGATAATTAAAAAAACCTCCGTTAGGACACGCAAGAAAGTAATCATGCATCGTACAGACGACTATAAAGTCCATATCTATGGCAGCTCTAACTACACTTGATGATAAACCCTTAGTCCAAGAATGGACATGCACAATTGTTTTAGTGGGGTCGAGTGTATCGAGAAGCTGAGCTATTGCATGCGCCGCACTTATATTCCATATACCACGAGCAGCTGCTTGTATCCTATTTGGGTCTTCTAGAATGTCATGCTGACCCAAACAGATGTGTTGCAAATTAACGTGATTTATAATTGGTGTAATAGGGCCTACGGCAGTCAGCAACTTGACGTTGTAACCATTTTTTGCCAGAGCAAGCGCGCTAGACAGAGCTACTTGTGAAGCTCCACCCTGAACGTAGGCAAAGTCGTTAATTATTACGATCTGATCTAACTGATCTAGCTGATGGTATTGATTAATCATGCGGGATCATACTTCCCAATGTAACTGCGAGGACGTCATCATCACTACGAGGCCCAACATGAATCCCAGTAGAGATTCTTCAATAATGTTATCAACAACGCCGTAACTAACAAGAACCAGTGTCAATGGAAATATTACTATCGGACTTCCACCACGGATAAAACGTAAGGTGGTGCCTGAAACAATGGCTACTATAAGCGTAATGCTAATTAACAAACCAAAATCTACACACAAATAGACAAACAAGTTATCGGCAGGTAGAAACGCTGTGGGGTAAAAGAATTGCTGAGGCGCCCCGATTCCTCCCAACCCTAGGCCAAACATCCATGATGGCCAATCATTTAACATTCTGAGAGAGTCTGGCCACATCCAGTTCAGCCTATCTCCAAAGCTCGCGAATAACACTTTGCTTGCGAACGAGTGAAACGAAGGATCATATTCTATAAAGATAGAAGAAATCGGTATGGTTACCATGAGAATGGCACTAAGCCATAACAATAGTGCCCACATATATCTCCATGGTTTGTTCTGGTGAAAAGCAAGTCCGCTCAAGAAAAATATTGTTATCATGAAATACGCACCAAAAATACCTTTTGTTGTGGTAAGGAAAATTGCTAAACCAGCTACAATCCAGATAGGAATGGCATAAAAGTGATTACGCTGTGTCGTGACAATCAAAATGGCAAAAATAAGCAATTGCGTGGCTGCGCTGTATGATGCGCGGGAAAAACCCGCATAACGCTCAAAGCCAAATGTTCCCCACTGTCGTGAAACCTCAAGACTATGACCGCCTAAGTGAATGTTTTGCCCAACCCATGGAAAGTGAATTAATGGACTCATCAGCACACCAAGGGCCGTGATGGCAAACAACCAGAGAAACAATCGTCTGTATCTGGCTAGTTCAGAAATAAAATATTTACCTATAAGTAATGCGTAAACTAGCGGAGTAAACACCCAAAGACCAAAGAGTGGTTGCCATACACTCCGTAAATTGACCATACCCCAAGCTATATAGAAGCTAAGGATTAAAGCGCCACCGAATAGAGCCTTCGATGCTCGCCTGGTAAGAATAAGCAATACCGGCACCATCAATAGCAATAATGCTTTAGGAATGTAAATCAATGGAAACATGTTGACAAGCGAAAGGCCATACCGTATAGGTGCATCCAGAACGATGGAAAAGAGATACACTCCTGTTATCCATCGCACAAGCGTA
Organism: Pseudomonadota bacterium; assembly: GCA_021795795.1. The sequence goes on from JAJYPA010000299.1 coordinate 5,307, forward strand.
GGGACGCGAAGTGTAGGGTATGTCCTAATTCTTTGTGCTGGCGCACCCATCACGGATACAACTGAGCTATCCATTAGGCACTCCTTTCCTTGCCTGGCTAGTTATGATGTTTTCATAGAATCCTAAGTACTCTGTAATCCACTGTCGCTGATCAAGGAATGGCCCTGCTGATATCTTGGCAACTTCACCCATGCGGGCAAGCATTTCACTATCTTTCGCTAGCAACCCCAGAGCGGCACGCAACTCCCCTGGTCGATTTGGCTCAAACAAAATACCGTTCTCACCATCTTTGATCATTTCCGGTATGCCTCCACGCCTTGAAGCAATGACGGGCTTGCCAAACGCGAGGGCCTCAACTACAACCAAGCCAAGGGGCTCCTGCCATAATGAAGGGACCACGACAATATCCACCTGTGGATAAAAGTCTCTTGGTGCCATGCGGCCAAGAAAGCGCACGGAGATTGATGCAGCGTTTTGGTGCAGTGATGCCACATAATCTGGTTTACCACTGCCCGCGATCCAGAGTTCAGCATTAGGTAGTGCAGCAGCCTTGAATGCATCTATTAGAATTCCCACCCCCTTGGTCGGGAGTAGCTGTCCGATAAAGCCTATGCGCAATCCAGCACGTGATTCACGCCTCGGTGAAGGCTCGTCGAGGCCCAAATAATCGGGACTACGGACATTGTGAATCACACGGCGCAGAGCTACGTCCTGAAAACAACCGAATGCCAGATGCCGCTCAAGAATGTAACGACTTACGCCTACGACCGCCGACACTATGTTACTCAAACTAGGATGCCAGAGGCGCAACAAATGGCAGCTAGTACATTGCTTTTCACAATTATGACCTTTGTTGAACATGGTTGTCTTTGGGCATAACAGGTAATGATCATGCAGCACCTGCACAATCGGGATACCTTCGCTTTGGATCGTCTTCCATGCCGCAGCCGACCACCCGGATAGGCTATGCACTGTCACTACATCGGGTCGCTCAGTTCGCAACACCTGCCGAAGATGGTTCTGCATCCAGGGATTGTAGCTATCGACTGCATGCCACACGGCCCGCAGGGCGGCGCCTTTGGGTGTATGGTTCCCGGGCCAGTATAGATTGCGGAGTCCCGCACGCCAGATGGAAAAGCCATCGCGTTCTTTCCGTTTCAGTCCAGGTTGGTTGCTGGTCGAAAGAAGCACATTGTCGTGACCCGCACCAGCCAGTCCCCGCATCAGTTCCCAAAGAACAACCTCAGCACCTCCACCATCGATCGGATCGTCGAAGGTATTCAGGTGCAATATTTTCATAACGGATAATCCGAATGGACGCCAAGTCTCTGCGCGAGGCCGTCTCTCACCGCTTGGGAAAGCAAACGAAAGCGATCATTGCGATTGTATATGCGAGAGAAGATAAAAAGAATGGCAAGATAAATCCTTAGGTTTATGACATACATTATTGGATTATGAGCTTTGCAATAAGTGTCGAAATAAACGCCATTGCGCATACCATAATAGGCTCTAAAGTTTCCCTCTCCCTTCAGCAAACCAGAAAAGGAATTGCTATACCGACTCTTAACATTCCATGATGATTCCATATCTTCCAGCAGAGCGTTGGTAATGAGGTAGGTGCCACTCCCGTTCCGGGTGATGCGGTAAGAAAATTCATTATCGTCACCATATAAAACAAAGTCCGGTCGAGGCAGGCCAATGCGTTCAACTAACAGGCGATGAAAGAGAAGGCCACTATAAATGGCCGTGTCCAGCCGGATTACTTCTGGCAATGGTGGATTTAGTCTACGCTTACCCAGCGGCGTACGCCGCCAAAATTTATGGGGAATGTCAAAAATATGGAACCCAAGAAAGCTGGAACGCCTTGGATTGATCCGACGACAGGATGCGCCCATGGCAACGTCAGCTTGGTGCTCTGGCCGAAATGCAAGAACGGCGAACTCATCAGGACTATGTGTTTCCCGCAACTTTGTATAGGCGCCGAGTAGAGCCTTCAAGGACCCTTCGGTTGCCCTATTATCGTCGTCCAATAACCAAATCATCTCGGCGCCCTGATCCAGGGCTTTAGATATCCCAGTGGAAAAACCAGCGGCGGAGCCCGTGTTTTTACTTAATTGAACAAGTTCGATGCGTATACAATCGATTTCTGCCGCAAGCCCAGCCACGTCCCAAATGGCACCGTTATTAACGAGTATGATCCTTTCTACTCCTTGAGCCAACGCTGCACGCAGCATCGGCTCAAGCAGATGACGACGTTCACCATAGGTTACGGTGACCACTGTTACACATTCAGCGCTGTTAATTTCTTCCATAACCATGGCCGACTCCTTCCTCTCGGCGTTAATCAGATTCCGGCCGTTTTGCCGTCATAATGATGGTTTCGCAGCCTGATGGAGCCGCTGCTGCTCTGAAATTTGCGATCTTGGCCGCGAGTCGCAGAGTAAAGGGCAAGCCACTTGCGTTGGCATCATACGGATCTTGACCACGAGAGATACACAAACTGCTTTGGTAAAACCATGCCGCCTGCGGGAGACAGGGCTTACGCTCAATATCTATAAATCCAGCGCCATCTAACGCCTTTTCTAGGCTATTACTGTCAAAGAGGATCAGGTGCCGCGGTGGCTCAAGCCCCCTCCAATCGGCACCGAAGCGTGCGTGGCCGAAACTTCCCATGTTTGGCGTGGCAAGCCAGATGTGTCCACCAGGTTTAACCACTCGAAATGCTTCCCGGAGCGCAGCTAGAGGATCGTGAACGTGCTCAATCACATGACTGAGTGTCACAATATCGAAGCGCGCAGAAGGTAGGCCAGTGTCTGGAAAACCGCCCTGTAAGGTGGTAGCCCCCGTCTTCCGCGCAGTTTCCACTGCTTTTGGATCGAGATCAACGCCCCAGGCCTCCCAACCCAGTTGCATGGCAGCGCCTAGGAACTGACCATTGCCACAACCAATGTCTACCAGCACACCCGGTTTTCCAGTGGTGGGCAGATGGCGAACGCTTTCGTCTATCTGTTTTCGTTTCTGGCTCAAGAGGGGCGTCAGCCATCGCCCGAGCTTCCATGCGGGCTGGAGATCGATGTTATAGCGGGCATTAAGGTAATCATTGCGCAGGCGGCGCTTAAAACGCGCGAACTTTCCCTTTGGCGCATCATCCCCTTCTTCATGGGTGTAGTAGTTACTATAAGCCATAGCTATAGTGGCCGGGGTCGGTCTTGGGTCCAGGTAGGAGGCGCCACAGGTCGGGCATTGATATAGTGACCACCGCCCCGGCGCGCAAAAAAATACCTTGTCCGTCAGCCCGTCATGAAGCAGGGTTCGGTCTACCTCACCGCAGATCGGGCAGCGCTCTACTCGCTCCAGACCTTCCTGGGGCCAGGGCTGATTTCCCAACTGTTTACGATCCATGTTTTTCCTGAGTTACTGTTGAGTCGACAGAAGGCGTTCGCGCCAAAAGGCGGCACGAGATGGCTGTGCGTTGATCTTGAGGAATGCTGGCAATGGACCAGCCAATGCTTACGCCCACCAACAGTAGGGAAATCCCAACATACAGGGCAGAGTCATAAGGCATTTCAAAGGCAATAACCAAGGCCCCTGTAATGGGCAGAATGCCGGCCATGGCGCGGCTCAAGCCTGACGTAGTCTGCGCCGCCCAGAACAAAAGCAAGGTATCGGCAAGGACGCGCAAATCCCAGGCCCAGGCGGCGCCCGGCACGCCAAGCCGGTCGATAAGCACCCACAGGATAGCGACGTAGGGCAGAAGTTCCAGGACATGGAACTTGGCGGGCAAATCCGGGCGCCCCCTGCCCTGGAGATAGGTAAAGGGAATAATGGCCAGGGTATTGATCCATATCCCGACGAGCAGTATTTGTCCGACCGGGGCGGTTTTTTTCGCCAGCGCTGCGCCCACCCAAAGGATCAGGAAGGGTTTGATGAGCAGCAACCCCATCACCACTATCGGAGTCATGATAGCTCCTATGGATAACACGGCACGCGCCGCCAACGCCTTTGCTTCGGCGGGGTCCACCATGGCAAACCTGGGAAACAATGCAGTTTGTAGGCTGCCGGGAAGAATGGAGAGCCGCAT